>JAKOSZ010000118.1 GCA_029776555.1 Bacillota bacterium
CCGGGACCTGGTCCAGAAAGGCCCTTATCTCCCGGTAGCTTTTGCTATCCCTTGTTAACATGCCGTCCACCCCCGGTTTCTATATTTATTCCTGGCCGGTTAAAACCGGCTTGCCATAAGTATATCATACGGTATAGACGGTTGGCGCGTCGGTTTTTCCTTCACCGACCTGCCGGCAGAAGAAGGGTTTTTGGGGAAGCAGTGGCTGCACTAAAACCCCGTATGAATCACTCTTCCGGGGCGGGTTTAAATCCCGGCTGTTTGCTGTTTGAACCATCCTGCCGGCAGGGCAGAAGTTTAAGAGAGATCGCAGCTGCTCTAAAAGCCTTGCAAATCTCCCTTCCGGGGGGATTAAACCGGCGATGCCCCTTTGTGTTTTTTGTATTGACAAAAATGTAACAAATGTTAAACTAATTATAAATCTTATAGCTAGTCCTCACACATTGAAGAAAAGGGTTTAGAGTTATGCCTGATTTGTCTTTTGGATTGGTAGCGGTACTGCTTTTGAGTCTGGCGGCTGAGTTTGTCAACGGGTGGACAGATGCCCCTAATGCCATTGCCACGGTGGTGTCCACCAGGAATTTAAGGCCCAGGACGGCCGTCATTATGGCCGCGATTTTAAATGCCCTGGGGGTTATGTCAGGGACCGCTGTTGCTTCTACTATAGGAAAAGGCATTGTAAAGCCCGAGTCAATAAACCTGGTGACGGTAGGGGCCGCAATGTTTGCCATCGTGACCTGGAGCACGCTGGCCTGGAGGTTTGGGTTTCCTACCAGCGAAAGCCATGCCTTGATAGCCGGTCTTACGGGAGCTTCCCTTGCCACGGCGGGCCCCGGTGTGCTGCTGTGGGAAGGCTGGCAGAAGGTAATAATGGGGCTGATATTTTCCACTATCCTGGGCTTTTCCGGGGGATATTTAATATCCAAGCTGATAATCAGGCTTTGCAGGAATGTTCCCAACAAGAAGGCAAAGAAGTTTTTCGCCACGGCGGAAATCCTGTCGGCTGCTTTTATGGCCTTCGGGCATGGGAGCAATGACGGGCAGAAGTTTATCGGGATGTTTGCCCTGGCCTTAATGCTCGGAGGAGCAAGTTCCGAGTTTAAGATAACCCTTCCCATGATCCTGGTTTGTTCCACCATAATGGCCTTGGGGACGTCCCTGGGCGGTTACAGGATCATAAAGACCGTAGGGACCAAGATGGTCAAGCTGGAGAAATACCAGGGTTTTGCGGCGGAAATGGGCGCGGCTTCCTGTATTGAGCTGGCGTCAAGGCTGGGGATACCGGTCAGCACCACCCACACCATCAGCACAGCCATCATGGGAGTGGGCGCTTCCAGGAGGATTTCCGCGGTTAGGTGGGGAGTGGCAAAAGACATAGCAATGGCATGGGTCCTGACCTTCCCCATATGCGCTGCAATTGGAGCCGTAATGGCAAAGATTTTTTCATGGATATTCTAGAGTTTCCCCTTCAAAGCAGGGCTTGAGCACCAGGGTGCCCAGGGGAGGAATGCAAAGGCGCACGGAGTACGGGCGGCCGTGAAAGGGATGGGGTTCAGCCCATACGCCCCCCATGTTTCCGATGTTGCTCCCCCCGTAAATTGACGAGTCGCTGTTTAGGATTTCCCGGTAAAAAGTGAGATGAGGAGCCCCGATCCTGTAGTTTACATATGTTACAGGAGTGAAGTTGCATACGAATATCAGCATGTCTTTTGGCTTTTTTCCGCGGCGGATGAAGGAGACAACGCCGTGGTCGGCGTCATGGCAGTCTATCCACTCAAAGCCTTCATGGCAGGAGTCGGTTTCGTGGAGGGCTTTTTCCTTTAAATATAACCTGTTCAGGTCCCTGACATAGAGCTTAAGCCGGCGGTGCATTTCAAAGCCGAGCAGGTGCCAGTCCAGGCTTTTTTTGTAGTCCCACTCCGAAAACTGCCCGAACTCGTTTCCCATGAAAATAAGCTTTTTGCCGGGATGGCCGTACATAAAGCCGTAAGCCGTCCTCAAGCCGGCAAACTTCTGGTGGTATCCTCCGGGCATTTTTTCTATCATTGACCTTTTCCCGTGCACCACTTCGTCGTGGGAAAGGACCAGGATGAAGTTTTCAGAAAAGGAGTACATCAGGGAGAAGGTTATTAAGTTGTGGTGGTACTTCCTGTAGACGGGATCCATGCTGACGTACCTTAAGAAGTCGTTCATCCAGCCCATGTTCCATTTGAAAGAAAAGCCCAGTCCCCCCGTATAGGGCGGTTTCGTCACCAGGGCCCAGGAAGTGGACTCTTCGGCAATCATCAATGCCCCGGGGTAGTATTTGAAAACCGTGGAGTTAAGTTGGCGCATGAACTCAATGGCTTCAACGTTTTCCTTCCCGCCCCAGCGGTTGGGAATCCACTCGCCGGGCCTTCTCCCGTAGTCTAAGTAGAGCATGGAGGCGACGGCATCCACCCTGAGGCCGTCTATGTGGTATTTGTCAAACCAGAAGAGGGCGTTGGATATGAGGAAAGTCCTCACCTCGTGCCTGCCGTAGTTAAACACGTGGGTTCCCCAGTGGGGGTGTTCCCCTTTCCTCCAGTCGAAGTGCTCGTACAGCGCCGTGCCGTCAAACCTGGCCAGGCCATGGCCGTCCTTGGGGAAGTGGGCCGGGACCCAGTCTATGATTACCCCAATGCCGTTGGCGTGGCATAAATCCACGAAATACATGAAATCTTCCGGCGTCCCGTACCTGCTGGTGACCGAGTAAAACCCGGTTATCTGGTAGCCCCAGGAGCCGTCAAAGGGGTGTTCGGCCACCGGGAGAAGCTCAACATGGGTAAAGCCCATGTCTTTCACATAGGGCACAAGCCTGTGGGCCAGCTCCCTGTAAGTAAGAGGCCGGTTCTCTTCCGCATGGCGGGCCCAGGACCCCAGGTGAACCTCATAAATGGACATGGGGCTTTCAAAGGGGTTTGTAAGAGCCCTCATCCTCATCCAGTTCTGGTCGTTCCACTGGTAGTTGCCGATGTCGTAAACGATGGACGCGGTGTTGGGCTTATGCTCGGAGTAGAAGGCATAAGGGTCCGACTTTAAATAGAGCTCCCCCGAAGGAGTCTTAATCTCATACTTGTACACTTCGCCTTGCAAGACGCCGGGGATGAAGATGTCCCAAACTCCCGAAGAGCCAAGGAGGCGCATCTGGTGCCTCCTTCCGTCCCACTGGTTGAAGTTTCCCACTACGCTTACCCGCCTGGCACAGGGCGCCCAAACGGCAAAGAGAGTGCCGGTGACGCCGTTTACGGTCATAA
>JAKOSZ010000009.1 GCA_029776555.1 Bacillota bacterium
CAAATGTTCCCTGCTAAAAAGGCTTGGCCGCTAAACCGGCCAAGCCTTTTTGGTGGGGAATACTGGATTCGAACCAGTGACTTCCACCGTGTGAAGATGGCACTCTCCCGCTGAGTTAATTCCCCGTCATTTTTATGAGACGAAAATAATATATCATATATGGCCGGTATATTCAAGGCTAAAGAATAATGTATTTAATTTCCATAATATTTTACATAATACAGCTTGACTTTGTAGCGGCTTGACCTACAATGTTATATGAGGGCAATTGCAAAATATCGGCAAGACCTTATTAGCCGGGGGGAACCAGGATGAGAGTGTCGAAAAAAGTCGCGGGGTTAGTTGCATTTCTGTTAGCAGCCGTCCTCTTCTATGCCCTTGACAGTTCAGGAATATCACTTTTCATGCTTTCGGACAATTACTCGGCCATGTACCTGCTCTTTATTACCGCCGCATGCTTTGCCGGATACCTTGGATTGATGGCCCTCACCAGCCTAAGAGTCAAGCTAAGGCAAGGAAATGAAGGGGAAGTAAAAATGTTAAGCGCCCTGTATAAGGTGCTTTGTTTTTTTGCCTTGATAATGGGGCTTATGCTTGTGCTGGGCAAAATCCAATCCTTCAGCGCCTTTTTTTCAATGTTCGGGGGACTGCTCCTGGGATGGTCCCTTCAGGCTCCCGTAAGCGGTTTTGCCGCCTGGGTAATGGTAATCATAATGAGGCCGTACAAGCTGGGCGACAGGATTCAATTCCCCTTGCTGGGGCTTATCGGCGACGTGGTGAAATTCAGCCCCATGTACCTTACATTAAACCAGGTGGGCGGAACAATAGGAAGCGAAGAACCGGTGGGCAGGATGGTACACGTGCCAAACGCCATGCTCTTTAGCCAGGTGGCCATTAACTACACATACCAGCAGAAGAAGGAAACCAGTTCATACATACTGGACGAAGCGGTTTTCAGGGTTACCCTGGACTCCGAC
The DNA here is from genome assembly GCA_029776555.1 of Bacillota bacterium. Classification (GTDB taxonomy): domain Bacteria; phylum Bacillota; class Clostridia; order Acetivibrionales; family JAKOSZ01; genus JAKOSZ01. The sequence goes on from JAKOSZ010000009.1 coordinate 978, forward strand.
TGGGAAACAGTGGAAAATATCCTTCTGGGCACTGCAAGGGAAGTCACCAAAGATATAATAGAAAAAACGGGAACGGAACCCTATGTGCGCGCCGATACCTGGGATTACGGCACCCTTTTCAGGCTGCGCTACATGACCGACGCTACGGATAGACCCAGAATCATGTATGAGATAGTTAAGAAGGCCACCAAAGAAATCCAGAAGAACAAGAACATAGACCTGGCCATACCTTTCATATATTCTTTCAAGAGGGGCCTTGACATAGCAGGGACATCTTCAAAACTCAGTGACCCCATAGAAGAAATAGACATAGCCCGTATCCGCTGCGAAAAACTGGAGGACGAAAACTTCTTAAAAGAAAACGAAAACGAGATCTACGAAATTGCAAAAAGAATAAATGAAGTGGGTCTGCTCCAGCCCGTTATCCTGGTCAGGAATTTGGATGATGACTATTACACCCTCCTGTTTGGTGAAAAGCGCCTTAAAGCCTGTATGCTGTTGGGATGGGAAAAAATACCCGCCATTGTAAGGAACAGGTACGGCGCGGAAGTAAACAAATAGGGATACAGGGCCTGCGCTCCATTGGTCAAATGTAGTACATGTTATTCTCCGTCCCGCTCATTTTCCTGTACTCGCCGGCCAGGTCTTCCAGGGTGAGGGAGTCCACAAACCTGTTCAAGGTTTCAGCCATTTTATCCCACACGTGGAGCTTAATACAGTACTCGATGCTGTTTATTTCAGCAGCTTCACTGGCCGGAGCCTCGTCCACTACGGCCAGGTCCCCTTCCAGGGCCCGCAGGACCGCCCCCACGGTTATATTTGAAGCCTTGTCCGCCAGAACATAACCCCCCTGGGCACCTTTCACGCTTTTTACCAGGCCGGCCTTGCGCAGGCTGGAAAAAATCTGTTCCAGGTACTTCCCTGAAATGCCCTGCCTCTCCGCAATGCCGGAAACAGCCACATGGCCCCCTTCCCCATGCACCGCAAGGTCTACCATGGCTCTTAACCCATACCTGCCTTTTGTGGACAACTTCATTGCCGCCACCTCATTGATTAGTAATCCTATAAAATTAATAGAAATAATAGCACGTTTGCCTGTCCGTGTCAATAAACTGAAGCCTCAACGAAAATACGCTGTCCCTTACAGGATTCGATAATGGGGCTTTATGCGAAAAAGTATATCTTCCCCTAA
>JAKOSZ010000119.1 GCA_029776555.1 Bacillota bacterium
ATAGGCCTTTTGAGGGCCGCCGAGGCGCTTAGGGAAATAGACCCGGCCGCCGCGGAGCGCATAGCCGGGGAAGCCCGGGAGCTGAAAGAGGATATCCGCTCGGCCTTCGCGAAGAACATGGCCGAGTCGCCGGTAGTGCCCCTGAAAGACGGAAGATGGGTGCCCACAGCGCCTCCCTGGGCGGAGTATACGGGCCCGGTATCCCTTTACGCCGAAGGGGGCTCATGGTACACCCATGGCAACTTCTTTACCCGGGATTCCATGTGCGGCCCCATTTACCTTCTCCTGCAGGAGGTCATAGACCCCAGGGAGCCCATGGGAGATTTCCTGGTGCGTTTCCTGGCGGACCTCATGTATGTGAGGGGAACGGCGCTGAGCCAGCCCTATTACAGCGTCCATCCCTGGGCCAACCTGAAGCGGGGCGAGGTGAAGGCCTTCCTCAAGGAGTTCTACAACGGCTTCTCCAGTTTGGCGGACAGGGAGACCTACAGCTTCTGGGAGCACTATTACCACGCCAGTCCCCACAAGCTGCACGAGGAGGCCTGGTTCCTGATGCGCTGCCGCTGGATGCTCTGGATGGAGGAAGGGGACAGCCTGAGCCTGCTGCCCGGGGTACCCAGGGCATGGCTTGAGGACGGGAAGAAGATAAGCGTAAAAGGCGTGAGGACCTACTTCGGCACTTTAAGTTTCAGCCTGGACTCGGCCGTAAGCACCGGGACGGTAAAAGCGGCTGTGAGTATAGACGCACCGGCTTCAAGGCTGCCTAAGAGTATAAAGGTGAGGATACCCCACCCCGGCTGTTTGAAAGCCTCAGGCACCACAATGGGCGAATACCGTCCTGACCTGGAGGCGGTTATAATAGACAACTTCAGAGGTTCGGCCCGGTTTAAGGTGCGCTTTTGAGGGCTTAAACCTTTCCCTGCGGGAAATTTCACCTGGGTTTTGCTTCGGTTAAAACGGGCTTTTAACGGGTTAAAGCCCTTAAGAAACCTCATAATTTCCAAAAGGCGGCATCCATTTTTTCCCCGCCGGATGGTATAATGGGATGGTGCAGTGCACAGAAGAACCGTCCCCTTGTGTTGGTGCAGTGCACAGAGGAACCGTCCCCTTGTGTTCTGCGATAAATAAAAAAGGAGGATGACCATGCAAGGAAAAGACATTATTCCTCCCCACTGGGAAGACCCCAAGGTTGTGGAGATTAACAAGGAACCGGGGCACGCCACGCTGATGCCCTACCCCGACGAGGCCGCCGCCCTTCCCTGTGAGCGGTATAAGAGCCCGTGGTGCGTGCTCCTAAACGGTGAGTGGAAATTTAAGCTCATGCCTGACGTGGAGTCGGTGCCGGATGGATTTTATGCCGAGGACTATGACGTGAGCAAGTGGGACAGCATTCCGGTTCCCAGCAACTGGCAGATGCTGGGCTATGAAATACCCATCTACACCAATGTTACCTACCCCATACCGGCCAAACCGCCCAAAGTACCCAGGGAGAACCCCATAGGGCTTTACAGGCGGGAGTTCCACATCCCGGAGGATTGGGACGGACGGCAGGTTTTCCTGCTTTTTGAGGGGGTGGACTCGGCCTTTTACGTCTGGGTTAACGGCGTCCTTGCGGGCTACAGCCAGGGCAGCCGGACCCCCGCCGAGTTTAACATAACGGCATGCGTCAGGAAAGGAGCCAACACCGTGGCGGTCCAGGTGTTCAGGTGGAGTGACGCTACCTACCTGGAGGACCAGGACATGTGGCGCATGAGCGGGATATTCCGTGACGTGTACATATACTGCACCCCCGGAGTGCATGTGAGGGACTTTTTCGTGACCACCGACCTGGACCGGGATTACAGGGACGCCTTTCTCAAGGTGCGCGCCAACGTGAGAAACTACACCGAAGAAGTGAAAACCGGCATGAGCGTTGAAATAAAGCTGTTTGACGGCCAGGGAAGGCCGGTGCCCGGCGAAAGGGCGGCCTATGACATTGAAAAGGTCATGCCCGGCCAGGAGATGGTATATGAGTTTGAGGAAAGGGTAAAAGACCCTCTCAAGTGGTCTGCCGAGCACCCCAACCTCTACACCCTGCTGATTGCCTTAAAAGATGAAGCGGGAAGGGTACTGGAGGTTGAAAGTACAAGGGTCGGCTTCAGGAAGGTGGAGATAAGAGACGGGCAAATCCTTATAAACGGCGCGGCGGTGTACTTTAAAGGAGCCAACAGG
>JAKOSZ010000120.1 GCA_029776555.1 Bacillota bacterium
CAGCTGTAGGAGATGGAAGAAAGGCTGGCTAAAGAGAAGGAAGAGATAGACACGCTGATCGCCCGGGGAGACATGAACGGCTTTAAGGAGTATTTTGAGGGTGTCAATCCCGAAACCGCACAGAAGATATACTCGGAGATCGTTAAAGGGGAGAGTGTAAACCAGGAGATCACAAAGCTTTCAAAGCTTTATGAAACCATGGACGCAAAGGATGCGGCCAGGATTCTTGAGAACATGAGCAGCGACGAAATGGACATGGTGGTCGGAATAATCAAGAACATGAAAAGCGCCAATGCGGCGCAAATACTTGCCAAAATGGATGTCCGTCTCTCAGCCAGCATCACCCGGAAAATGGCTGAAGCGGATGATTGAAATGTCATATCAGACCGTCATATTGAAAGGAGGTGAGAAAGTGGAGAGCCAGGTTGTTTTTCTGGGCATTCAGATCCCAGTGAAAGGCATGGGCGCTGAAAGCGGAAGAAAAAACGCCGTGGGCAGAGGCGATGGTGAGAGCCTGAGCTTTAAGGATTATCTGGCAAGAAACCGGGACAAGAGCCTCAGGGAAACCCATGGGAAAAGGTGGGACGACGGAAGCCGGGAGACTGAGAAGGGCTTAAGGCTTACGGAAGCTCAAAACAGGTCCCAGGCCCGGGAAGCGGTAACCTGCAAGGGTACGGCTCAAAATTGCAGAGACGCACCGGTCGGTGCCGCCTTGCCGGAGGAGGTCTCTTCCTTCCGGGAGGAAGTAAAGGGGCTTAAACCGGGGTTTGATACGGAGATGGCTCAGGAAATTCTGAACTTGTTGTCAAGCTTGACCGGTTTGGGGCTGGAAGAACTTCAGGGGCTGTTGAGGCAGATGGGCATTGACCCGGAAAGGCTTTTACAGGACGTTGGCGACGAAAGCGGTTTGGCTTTCCCTGAGAACCTGACAGCCTCCCAAAAGGAGTTCCTGCTTCAAGCCCTTTTGACCCGGGCAGAGGATATGAAGGACGGCGAGAGGCTTTATGGCGGAAGCTGGACAAGGGGCGAAGCCCCGGCGGAGGGCGCTGTATTGGCCCAGGAAGTGATTCCCGAATCCCCAAAACCCGTCCTTACCCTGGTTGACTACCGGACTCAAAAGCCGGCGCCTGAGTCAGAGGACCAGGGCGCAGGGATTACTCAAAAGAAGGCGGTTGAAGCAGCCCTGTTCCAAAACACAAAAGCAGCGGTCTCCGAAAACTCGAAACCGGTGCTTTCGGGAAACGCAAAACCGGAGGTTCCGGAAAACCCAAACCCGACGGTGGCGGCAATTGACCAGGGCCTCGTGAAGGCAGAGGCTGATTTGACGTCTAAGAGCGCGGAACAGCCTCCGGCGGATCCCGGCCAGGGCTTCGAGGGCATCCTGCTGGTGGCAAAAGACAGTGACATGGACGGTGTGGGCACTTCCCGGGAGGAGGGGGGAAGGGAAAACTCCCCATACGGTTTCGGGAGAATCCCCGACGCTTCCTTATGGAACTTAAACTTAAGGCCGTTTGAGACATCAAGAGGACAAGCCTTTGAAGGGATAAGGAATTACTCCCCGGAACAGCTCTGGGAACAAGTTATAAGCCCGGCAATAGAAAAAGCCAGGGTCATCCTTACCGATGAGAAGTCGGAAATAGTGATTGACTTAAAGCCGGAGAGCTTAGGCAGGCTTTCCCTGAAGATCGTGACGGAAAACGGGGCGGTGGCGGCCAGATTCACCGCGGACAGCTACCAGGTAAAAGAGGTTCTGGAAGCCAACATGCAGGCCTTGAGGGATTCACTGGAGAGACAGGGACTGAACGTACAGGGTTTCAGCGTGTCGGTGAGGCAGGAACAGGAAAGGGTTTTTAAAGGGAGAGACACGTATTTAACCGCTGAAAAGCGAAACAGCCATGCGGACCCTGTGGCGGCGAGGGAAGCACCTGTGGGATACGCATTAGCCGGCGCCGTAAGCCTGGCCGGTTACGGACTTTACGGGAACCGGATAGACCTCATGGCGTAAGGAGGTGAAAGAGGTGCAAGTTACTGGGGCTAATCCGAACATCTATGGGAAGGTTGTTTACGAAACCGCAAACAGCTATGGCAGCAGGAACACCGGGGAGCTGGGGAAGAACGAGTTTTTAAACCTTTTAATTACTCAGCTCAGGTACCAGGACCCGCTAAAACCGGTGGACGACAAGGAGTTTATTGCTCAGATAGCGCAGTTCAGCGCCCTGGAACAGATGCAGAATGTGAACGCCAGTCTTATGCAGTCAAGGGCTTTTTCCCTGCTCAACAAGCACGTTACAGCCAGTTATTTTGACGAGAGCACGGGTGAGGCCAGGCCCATGGAGGGCTTTGTGAATTCGGTAAAGATGGGCGGCGGAAAGGTTTACGTGGTAGTAAACGGCGTAGATATCCCCCTTGACAAAGTTCTGGAGGTAATGGACGGAGTGGAAAGGGACAGCGCGAACCTCTTCAAGTATGCCAACCTGATAGGTTTTGAAGCGGACGGATGCGTATACGATTTCAGGAGCGGGGATATAGTCAGGGTGCGGGGTGTTGTGAAGTCGCTCTTGAGAGGGACCTATGAGGATTACGCCGTGATGGATGACGTGGAAGCGGACGTGCTGGTCACCATAGACGGGCGCAACGCCACCGACATGGAGGAGTTGGAGCAGTACCTTGAGGACAGGCGCGGAAGCGAGATGAGCCTTACGGTTCTGGACCGGGTTTCCGGGGCCAAGGTTCCGGTGACCGCCGTTGTGAAAGACTTCTCCATTGAAGAATCCGGAAGGGTAAGGGCGGTTCTGGAAGGGCTGAAAGTACCGCTGGACAGCATAGCCGGGATAAGGCTCAGGGAATCCGACCCTGTCGCCGACGAGTGAATGTTTGATTTGGAGGGAAGTACCATGGTGGTCTACAATGGTTACATGAACAAAATGCGAATAGAAAGCGGAAACTCAACGGTAAGGCCCTCTGTACCGCTTCAAAAGCCGTTAAGCTCCCAGAAAAGCTTCTCAAGCCTTCTTAAGGAGAAGATAGAGGAAAAAAGCGAAATAAAGTTCTCCAAGCACGCCGAAATGAGGCTTAAAATGAGAAGCATAAACCTTTCAGAGAGCCAGAAGGCAAAGATAGCCAGCGCGCTGGACAAAGCCCGGGAAAAAGGCATCAGGGATTCGCTCATAATCGTGGACAACATGGCCTTTATTGCCAACGTTAAAAACCGCACCATAGTGACGGCAGTGCAGAACGGCGAACTTGAGGAGAACGTGTTTACCAACATTGATGGAGCAGTGTTCGCTTAAAGCGGAAATACCGCATGTTATCCAAAATATCAGGAGACGGCGGAAAGCCGAGCAGCCGGACCCTCTCGGGAGGCTGCCTGCTCCCGAACGACTGACGGAGCAGCTCGCTGAAGGAGGTCAAATTGAATGTTAAGGTCAATGTTTTCAGGAGTATCAGGCTTAAGGGCGCACCAGACGAGGATGGACGTAATAGGCAACAACATAGCCAACGTTAACACAGTGGCGTTTAAATCCTCCAGGGTAACCTTCCAGGAAATATTCAGCCAGACTTTGAGCGGAGCCGGCGCTCCGGACATGCTGACCGGCAGGGCCGGAACCAATCCCATGCAGGTAGGTCTTGGCATGGACATAAGCACCATCGACAACATTATGACCAGGGGCAGCGTCCAGAGGACCGATAACCCTACGGACCTGATGATTAACGGCGAAGGGTTTTTCGTGCTGAGCGGCAACAGGTTTACCAGGGCGGGGAACTTCTCCGTGGACAGCCAGGGGAACCTGCATTTGAACGGCAATAACGTGATGGGCTGGATGGACTATGACCTGGAAACCAAGGAGTTTAAAACCAACGCGGACCTGGTCCCCATTAACCTGTACAAGGGAGGGCCCATTGAAAACAAGAAGATTATCCCTCCGGCCAGGACCACCAGGATAGAAATGACCGGGAACCTCTTTTCCGAGGCGTTGAGCAGGGAAGTTTACAATACCATAAACGACCCGGCGGAGAGCGATCTGATAGCCGATACGGTGGATAATGCCAGGATCCTGCTGGAAAGGATAGAGAAAAAACAGCCGGGCAGCACCTTAAGGGCTCCGGTCACCGTTTATGACAAGCTGGGGAATGCCCATGAGCTGTATCTCTGCTTTATTAAGGATTCCACCGACGCCGTCAACAACACCACCACGTGGAAGGTGTTTGTGGACGGGCCTGTTTCCGCTGCAAGCACGGCCATAGGCGATGTGGTTTTTGACAGTAACGGCAAGTTTGTCTCCACCACCCTTGGCGCAATAACCGTTGAACCGCCCAATAAGGGGACGGATGCCTTTGATGTGGAACTGGACTTGTCCGGACTCAGCTCCTACGCAGTGGAGAATACAGGTACGGCAATTTCCGACGGATACAGGAGCGGCGATTTTGTAACCTGCAACATCGGTCCTGACGGCTTGATCATGGGAGTGTACGACAACGGTCAACAGCTGCCGCTGGCCAAGATCGCCCTGGCGCGCTTTGAAAACCCTGCCGGTCTGGAGAGGGTGGGAGAGAATATCTATATTCTTACCACCAACGCGGGAGACTTCAAAAACGGAGTGGAGCCCGGCACCCAGGGCACAGGAAAACTGAGCTCCGGCACCCTTGAGATGTCCAACGTGGACCTGTCCAAGGAGTTTACCGAGATGATCATCACCCAGAGGGGATTCCAGGCCAACAGCAGGATTATAACCACCTCGGATGAAATCCTTCAGGAATTGGTGAACCTGAAGAGATAGCGCAGTGTCCCCAGGCTGTGCCCCTAAACCGGGCACAGCCTGGGTAAAAGGTTAACAGGAGCGCAAATACCCGTTATTAAGGGGGGTCGTCATATGATTAGGCTGACAAGGCTCAACGGGACGCCTTTCGTACTGAACTGCGAGTTGATAGAAACCCTGGAAGAAACGCCGGACAGCGTTATTACGACAACAAACGGCAAAAAATATATCGTTTCGGAAAGCATTGAGGAAATAGTCGAAAAAGTGATAGAATTTAAAAGAAATGTTTTTCCAGTTATCGTAGAGAACCATGACCAGGTGACCTGAAAGCCGTTTTGCGAAATACAATACAAAGGGGGCAAAAGACTTGGAGTCTAAGAAGAGCAACATACTGATTATTGTCCTTCTCTTTATTATCGCGTTCCTCACCGTGGCACTGATTGTCATGCTGAGCCTGTTTTTCTTTTCCGACTCCCGCTTTGGAGGGAAAACCGCTGACGTGAAAAGCGAAAGGCTTCTGAAAGACGGTGAGTGGGACACTTACAAACTGTATGAGGAAAACATGTTTTTCAACCTGAAGAAGAGTAACAGCAGCTCTAATATGCCCTTGATTAAGGTTGGCGTGGAAATCCGCTACTTCAAAAAGGTGAAAGGCGTCCGCAGCATGCAGGAGAAGCTGGACGCCCACAGCAGCAAAATGAAGGAGATAGTCGGCACATACTTTCAGAACATGACGCTGGAAGAGGCCATGAGGGTTGAGACCAAGGAAAAAGCCCGGCAGGACCTGATAAAACAGCTCAATGACCTTCTGAACGCCTCGGAGGACGTAGAGAAGGAGTTCATCTTTGACGTTGTTTTTGATGAGTGGTTCTATAACGCTTAGGAGGTACTTTGCCAATGGGAGATATTCTGTCGCAGAGCGAAATAGACTCGCTTATTAAAGCGTTGACCGTGGGGGAACTGGACGAAAAACAGGTTGCCATACCCACCGTGGGGAAAAAGATTAAAG
>JAKOSZ010000121.1 GCA_029776555.1 Bacillota bacterium
AGTACTGAGCCTTGGACTCATTATAACCGTCACTTCTCTCATGATGGCGGCGGGAGAAACAAAACCCTTTTTGGACCTCCTCTATGAAGCAACTTCAGCCTTCGGCACGGTGGGGCTGTCGTCGGCCTTCACCCCATCCCTCACCGGCTTAAGCAAACTCCTTCTTACCGTTACAATGTTCCTGGGAAGAGTGGGGCCCCTCTCCTTTGCCATAGCCCTTACCCTTAAAGCCAACAGCAGGCACACCGACACGGTTTACCCGGAAGGGAAAATAGTGGTGGGCTAAGCGGGGCCCTTTGGCTTCCGGTCCTGCCGGCTTTAAACAAACCTGATCCGGCAGAAGCTCTTCTTCCCCTTCTGGAGCATAGCCTGGCCGTCACTTAAGTTTTCGGCGCTGACAGTAAAGTCGATGTCCGTCACCTTCCGGCCGTTTAAGAGCACCCCTCCCTGCTGGATGGCCCGGCGGCCTTCGCTCTTGGACGGGCAAAGCCCTGACCTCACCAGGAGGTCCACCAGTTTTATGCCCACTTTCAGTTCACTCTCAGCCACGTCCAGGGTGGGAACGGTGCTTAGGTCGCCTGAAGCCCCGAACAGGGCCCGGGCGGCTTCTTGGGCCTTTTCAGCCTCTTCCCTGCCGTGGACCAGCCTGGTGACCTCGTAGGCCAGCACCTCCTTGGCATGGTTTATCTCGGCTCCTTCCAGGGCGCTCAGCCGCCTTACCTCATCCATCGGCAGGAAGGTCAGTAAAGCCAGGCAATTGGCCACATCCTGGTCCTGGGTGTTCCTCCAGTACTGGTAAAACTCGTAGGGGGAGGTTTTGTCGGCGTCAAGCCATATGGCTCCCTTTTCGGTCTTGCCCATCTTTTTCCCGTCGCTGGTGGTTAAAAGCTTAAAGGTCATGCCGCAGGCCTCCCGCCCCTCCACCCTCCTTATGAGGTCCACGCCGCCCAGGATATTGGACCACTGGTCGTCTCCGCCCATCTGCATCAGGCATCCGTATTTTCTAAACAGCACCAGGAAGTCGTAACTCTGCATGAGCATGTAGTTAAACTCTATGAAGGACAGCCCTTTCCCTTCCAGCCGGCTTTTGAAACACTCGGCGGTGAGCATCCGGTTTACGGAAAAATGGACGCCGATTTCCCTTAAAAAATCAACATAGTTGAGCTTCAAAAGCCAGTCGGAGTTATCCTCCATAATGGCCCTGCCGTCTTTAAAGTCAATAAAGCGGGAAAACTGTTTTTTGAACTTTTCGGCATTGCAGGCGATCTCCTCCAGGGACAGCATTTTCCTCATTTCCGTTTTGCCCGTAGGGTCTCCCACCATGGCGGTGCCAACTCCCAGCAGGGCGATGGGCCTGTGTCCCGCTTTCTGCATATGGGCCATGGCCATCAGTTGCACAAAGTGGCCGATGTGCAGGCTGTCGGCAGTGGGGTCAAAGCCGATATAAAAGGTAACCTTTTCCCTGCCCAGGAGCTCCCGCACAGCCTCCTCGTGGGTAACCTGCTGGATAAAGCCTCTTTCTTTCAAAATATCAAATACGTTTTCCATTGGGACATATCACCCTCCTGTCAAAGTTATTAAAAAAGCCTTTCCGCTCCCCTTATAAGGACGGAAAGGCCCGTGGTACCACCTTACTTCGTGCTTTGAAAGCACCTCTTTCAGATATAACGGTCTTACCCGGCACACCGCGCCCTTTTGCCGCAGTGCGCAGCTCCAAACTGCAATTCGCCCTCTTCACGTACCGCAGCCTTCGCACCCCCAGGCTGCTCTCTGAATGTAACCGTGAAGCGCTACTTCGTTATTCATCGCCTCTTATTTACTTATCATTTATTATCATTTATCGTATATATAGCACAGCTTCATCCCGCTGTCAACAATCTGCCATGAAAATACATCTACTCTCCTAAAAAGAAGCCCTTAAGTTCCTGCCGGTCCTGGGCTGACGAAACGGCTAAAATCAAATCCCCCGGCTGGAGCACCGTAAAGCCGTTGGGAATGATAACCTCCTCATTCCTGACCACCGACACCAGTATGCATTTCCTGGGCAGGTTTATCTCTCTTAAGCTTTTGCCGCACACCGGCGAAGCCTCATTCAAAAAGATTTCAATGAAGACGATCTTGCCGTTTTGCAGCATGGTCAGGGTTTTTATCCCGGCAAAATCCACTTCCTGCTCAATCAGATCCGCAATAATGGAGGTGCTGCTGACGGGAATATCCACGCCCAGGCGCTCAAAGGCGGTTATGTTCTTGGGATTGTTGACCCTGGCAATGGTCCTCTTCACCCCGAAATTGCGTTTTGCCAGCTGGCAGGCTATGAGGTTGTCCTCATCCCTGCCGGTTACTGCAATAAAAACGTCGGCTTTTTCCACATGGATGTCCGTAAGGTCGTCGATATTGGTGCCGTCACCGTTAATGACGGGAATGTTGAGCTCGTTGGCAATCCTTTCGCACATCTCCTTATTGCGTTCCACCACCGCCACCCTGTGCTTGTTGGGAAGGAGGGTCTTGCAGAGGTAGTACCCCACCTTTCCTCCTCCGACAATAACTATATACATGGCACCGCACCTCCGGTCAATCGCTTTTCTCCGCCAGCACCAGGAAGTCGCCTTCTTTAATCCTGGTGTCATGCTTTGCAAGGATGAAATCCCCGTCTCTTATAATACCGAAGACCATGGCGTCGTCCCCCGGCTGCAAGTCCTGCACCGGCTTCCCCTCATCTTCCTTTTCAGCCCTTACCCGCCTGAAAGTGAAGGTGGAATCGAAAATGGTGGACTGCAACGCGCTGGTCTCTCCCATTAACATGGCGTGTATGGCGCTTACGGTTAAATTGGTGGGACAGATGGTCTTAAGGCCAAACTGCTGGAACACGTACTCCCTGGCAGGGTTGTATATTCTGGCTATGACCCTGGGGACGTTGAAGATCTCCCTGGCCATCTGGCTTACCATTATATTTATGTTATCGTCGGGGGTCACCGCCACAAGGGCTTCTGCCGCCTCTATTCCGGCCTGCTTCAGCACATCCTGGTCAATGGGAACGCCTGTGACGGTCACGCCGTTGAACCAGTGCCCCAGGTTTTTAAAGGCGTTTCTGTCGCTGTCCACCACTACAACGTCGTGGCCTTCTTCCGACAACACCTGTACCAGTTTTGACCCTACCTTGCCGCAGCTTATGACTAATACCCGCATTGATTTCTCCTCCCGGACACGGCTTTATTATTCACAGTGTGTAATTATCATTTTATACCAGGCATGGCTTCAATGTACAGCGGCTTTCTCCCCCTCTGTCGCCTGAATTATGACGCTTTACTCAATTTGAGCCCGGCAGGGCTCTTTAATGCTCCTTTGCTCATTATTCCCCGCTCTTTATTTACCATATCACATCCAGGCTTAAGTGTCGAATTTTCCCGCCTGGCTTTTAAGGCCCGCCGGATTCAAAGCCTCAGACCTAGGAAAGCAAAACGGGCGGCCTGAAACGAATAAGCCCACAGCTAAATGGAAGAATAAGATTGGAAAGTTGGAAAGGGTGATCCTGTGCTTGTCGTTTTCGCGAGAACCGTTATTCTCTACTTGCTCGTAGTCATTACCATGAGGCTCATGGGCAAAAGGCAGATAGGCCAGCTTCAGCCTTTTGAGCTGGTTGTGGCCATTATGATATCCGAGCTGGCGGCCGTTCCCATGCAAAACACCGGCATTCCCCTTGTAAACGGCATAATACCCATACTTACCCTTCTGGCGGCCCAGCTTTTAACTTCCTTCATTTCACTGAAAAGCGTGACCTTAAGGGCCATAATATGCGGGAGGCCCAGCATCTTAATAGAGAACGGCAAAATAAATGAGAACATGCTGAGAAATGAAATGTATTCCCTCAACGATTTGCTTGAACAGTTGAGGAGCAAGAACATACCCAACATTGCCGACGTGGAGTTTGCCATCCTCGAAACCAACGGTCAGCTGAGCGTTATCCCTAAGTCCCAGAAGAGGCCGGCCACCCCGGAAGACTTTTGCATATCAACCAAGTACGAAGGCCTCCCCCTGGACCTGGTCATTGACGGGATAGTAATCGAAAAAAGCCTTAAAAAAGCCGGCCTAAGCGAGGATTGGCTGAAAAATGAGCTTTCCGGACAGGGGGTAAAGGATGTAAGAGAGGTCCTCTTCGCAAGCCTTGATACCGGCGGCAAGCTCTATTTCCAGCTAAAGACGAAAAGGGAGGGAAGTTAAGATGCACACTTTGAAGGTACTGGGCACAACAGCTCTCCTTCTCGTTCTCATTATTGGCTCCGGAATGCTGACCCACAGGTCCATAGAGAGAAGCTCCCAGGGGCTGCAGGCCCACATAGACCGGATAGACGCCGGAGCCAAGTCGGAGGACTGGCAAATGGTCAACAGCCAGCTTTATCATCTTCGCAAAAAATGGCAGCAGACAGAAAAGTTTTGGGCCATGGTTATAGACCACGCTGAGATTGACAGCATATCCATGGCCCTGTCCAGGCTTGAAAACTATGCGGCCTCAGGGAACAAAGCCCTGGTGATGGGAGAAGTGGCAAACCTTAAGAAGACCATAAGCCACATACCTGAAAAAGAAGCGTTTAAACTGAAAAACATATTTTAACCTGCTAGCCCTACTCCCCCTCCCTTGTTTTTAAGGGCAGCCACTTTAATACACTCTGAATTTTCATGTCCCAGTATCCCCACTCATGGGACCCGGCTTCCTCCTCGTAGTGGATTTCCAGCCCCAGCTTCCTGGCGTATTCCAGGAAGGCCTGGTTGTCTTCATAGAGGAAATCCTCGGTGCCGCAGCACTGGAAAAGCTTCGGCCTCGGCCCCTTACCTTCTGCCAGTTCTTGCGCCAGGTGGAAGAGGTCGTTGGGGCTTCCCCTGAACTCGGAGGGCTCCCCGAAAACATCCCTCATCTCCCTGCTGTCCAGGGCGTCCAAACGGTTGGCCATGTTCAGCGCCCCGGAAAGGCTGGCCCCGGCGGCATACCTATCAGGATGGCTCAGTGCCAGCTTGAAGGCCCCGTATCCTCCCATGGACAGGCCGGCCACAAAATTGTCCTCCCTGGCCTCCGACAGGGGGAAGAAGGACCTGGCTACTGCCGGAAGTTCGTCGCTGACGAAGGTCCAGTAGCGGTTTCCATGGGCCATATCTGTGTAAAAGCTCCTGTGCACGTTGGGCATGACAACCGCAAGGCCCAGGGGCGCCGCATACCTCTCTATGGAGGTGCGCCTTAACCAGATTGTATGGTCATCGCTCAAGCCGTGCAGGAGATAAAGGGTGGGGTATTTTCTCCCCCCGCCTTCATTTTCGCCAACCTTGAGGTTAGGCTGCTGCGGCACAATGACATACATGGAACAGCTCATTTTCAGAGCATCGGAAAAGAAGTCGCAAAGGAATAAGGCCATAGTATATTCCTCCTTTTAAATGACCCTTACCGGGCGCATTGGCTTTTATCCGAAAACCCTTAAGCTTTTATTCTTTGCTTTCCCGCTCTTTCAATATCTCTTCCCTGGTCCTGGTTGGCAGACGGGCCGCTCCCGCGTAATTCTTCGTGGGTATCAATTTCCCCGAGCTCAGCCTCTTTTTGGCTTCGGCTATGGCCTCCTTGTACTGGGGAAGCCATTTTTCCTGGGCCACCAGCATTTCATCCACCATCTGCCAGATTTCCGGCGGATTTAACACGGCGCCTACCAGCGGGTCCATCATCATGGCCTGCCTCAACAGCATATCATCTCCCCTTACAGCCGCCTCCACCGCAAGGCGCTGCACGCTGATGCTGGCATTGCACACGGCGGCGCATCCCAAAGGCAG
>JAKOSZ010000122.1 GCA_029776555.1 Bacillota bacterium
AGCCAAAGGCTTTAAACTTTTCAACCACCGGTTCCGGCGACATTATTTCCGATACCCTTCCGTCAATCTGCAAACCGTTGTGGTCCAGGAAAGCCGTTAAGTTGTCCAGCCCATAATGGGCCGCTGCCATGCAGGCCTCCCACACCTGGCCTTCTTCGATTTCACCGTCTCCAAGGAGGGCATACACCCTGTAATCCTTTTTATCAATTTTCCCTGCCAGGGCCATGCCAACGGCTGTTGAAATGCCCTGCCCCAGTGAACCGGTAGACATGTCCACCCCCGGAACGTAACGCATGCTGGGGTGACCCTCAAGGAAACTGTCGGCCTGCCTGAACTTAAGAAGCTCTTCTTTGGGGAAGAAGCCCTTCTCCGCCAGAACGGCGTAGAGAGCCGGCGAACAGTGGCCCTTTGACAGTACAAACCTGTCCCTGTCTTCCCAGTGGGGGTTCTTGGGGTCTACTCTCATTTCTTTAAAGTATAAGGCCGTCAATATTTCAGCGCTTGAAAGGGAACCACCCGGGTGGCCCGATCCGGCACTGTAAACCTCCTCAATTATATGCTTGCGCACTTTGGCGGCCAGCTTTTTAAGCTCTTTCAGCTCGTGCTTGTCCATTGCCCTCTTCCCTCCCGAATATTTAGCTGCTGACAATAGTATACTATATGAATTGGGACTTATGAAACAGAAGTTTTCTATCAGTCATGGCCGTAAGGGTTAAAGCCCTCTCCCAGCACTTCCCTCACATCCGTTAAAACCACAAAGGCATCCTTATCTATCTCTTTCACCATGTTTTTTAGGAGGGGGATCTGGGCCCTTTGCAGGACACAGAGGAGGACCCTTTTGTCCTTTCCGGTGTACATCCCCTTGCCGTATAAGCCCGTAACCCCCCTGTCCATCTCCGCCATCACCCTGGCCGCAATCTCGTCGGATCGTTCGGATATGATGAAAACCGCCTTGGCGAAGTTTACCCCTTCCAGTATGGCGTCTATGACCCGGGAAGAGACAAAAAGGGTCACTATGGCGTAAAGAGCCAGCTGGAAGCTCCGAAAGGCCACCGCCGCCAAAACCACGGTCCCGGTGTCAATAAAAAGGATTATCTTTCCTATGCTGATATGCGGCAGGAAGTGATGGACAATCCTTGCCGCCAGGTCACTGCCCCCGGTGGTGGCCCCTCCCTTAAAGACAATTCCCATGCCAAGGCCCATGATAAAACCGCCGAACAGGGAATAGAGGAGGACATCGGGGCCGGTCCCCACCTGGGCAGGGTTGCTGAGGTACTGCCTCACAAAGTTACCGGTATACGCTTTCGTCAGGTCTATAGCCATGGAAAGGAGGACAGTGCTCACCAGTGTCCTTAGAATGGTGCGTTTGCCTATAAAGCGCACGCCGATAAGAAAAAGGGGGATATTGAGGGCAAGGATGGCAGCGCCGACGGGCAGTCTTTTTCCGCTTAGGTAATAGATAACGGCGGCTATGCCGCTTACGCCGCCGGGCGCTATCCTGTATGGAACCAGGAACACATTGATAGCCAGGGCCGTAACAGTGGAACCCGCAGCTATCCAGGCATAAGCCGCCACCCTTTCTCCAATTGTCCTCCACCTTTTCATTCCGGTTAGTTTTCCTCGCTTTTCTATTTAAAATAAGCTCTGCCGCCGTCTAAATTATTTAAGCTGTAGTCTTTGCAAAATGAGGGCATTTTCCCGCTATGATTATCTTATCCAGCCTGAAGGAATTCAATCAGAGGGACGCCTGTACCCTTCATCACTCCCTGTTGAAACGCCAGCGCTTATAAGCCTAAAAAAGAAAGCCGTGCTCCAAATTCCCGTATCTCAACCGGAATAGCAGGCCGCAATCAAAGGGGCGACCGTCTTATCATCTCCGCCATTGAAACGTGAGCGCTCATAAGCTGAATTCAACCAAAGAGGCACCCGTGTCCCGTTAATCCCTGTGTCTCACACTGGCTCCGGCAGGCTGAACGCAGCCAGAGGCGCGCCTGTGCGCCTTTCCTCCTATTGCCGGACAGGCGGGACCTGGCTGCGGCCGGTTCAAACATGTATCCTTTGCGTCTCCCCCGTTATTGCTAAACCCGGCCCTATGAAATAAAATATTATTATCCGGCGGACGCAAAACAGTTGCAGATTCAAGTACATTGTGTAAAGAGGAGACGCTATGAAAGTCATTCACTTTGCAGGCGGGGGAGATGTGGGAGGCGCCAAAACCCACATACTGTCTCTCATAAACACTTTGAGGAGAGATACCGAAGTCAAGCTTATAAGCTTTCGCCACGGCCCTTTTGCCGATGAAGCCCGGACTATGGGCATAGATGTGGAGGTCATCAGGACCGGCAACTTTTTCAAGGACCTAAAAAGGGTCCTGAAGGCTGTCCGGGAAGGGCAATACCGGATTGTCCATTCCCACGGCGCAAAAGCCAACATGTTCGGCGTCATTGTAAAACTCTTTTCCGGCCTTCCCGTGGTGAGCACCATACACAGCGACTATAAGCTGGACTACCTCCAGAGCGTTGCCAAAAGGTATACATATGGTTTGATAAACACCCTCTCCTTACGCCTCATTGACTACCATATCAACGTGTCCTTAAACCTCAAGGAAACACTGATTAAAAGGGGCTTTAGCCCTCAGACGCTTTTTTCAATCCCCAACGGCCTTGATTTTTCCAAGCCCGTGGAAAAGCACGACAGAAAGCAATTCGCCCAAAAATACGGCATTGACGCGGGAGAGGGCGACATACTGGTGGGAATCCTTGCCAGGTTAACCCCTATTAAAGGGGTAGACGTGTTCATAGACGCGGCGAAGGAAGTCCTCTCCCGCAATCCGTCCATCAAGTTTGTCATCGGCGGAGACGGGGAACAGAGAAAGCAGCTTCAGAAAAGGGCGGCCTCTTACGGAATCTCGGACAGGGTTTTCTTCATCGGCTGGGTGGACGACACATACCAGTTTATGAGCTGCATGGACATAAACGTGTTGAGCTCCATAAGCGAAGGCTTCCCCTACGTTATACTGGAAGGGGCCTTCTGCAGGAAAGCTACCGTAAGCAGCAATGTGGGAGGAATCTCCGAACTCATTGAAAACGGGGAAAACGGCTATCTTTTTGAGCCGGGAGACTACAAGGCCCTGGCCGCCCGCATCCTTGAACTGGCTTCTGACGCCGAAAAAAGAGAGCTCCTGGGTCAAAGAATACATGAAAAAGCAAGGGAGCGCTTCTCCCTTGAGAGCATGTCCGCCATCCAGAAGGACATAT
>JAKOSZ010000123.1 GCA_029776555.1 Bacillota bacterium
AAATTTATATTGACACAATATATAGTATGTGGTATGATTTACCTTAGAAGTATGAAAGAATAAATATAAAGACCGGATAATTTTACAAGCAAAAACTTAATATTGAAGATACGGGTGCCGGGAATATAGCTTACCAGGCTTAAGTGCCTTAAAAATAACGTGTTCCCGCTTAAAAGGGAAGCAGGTGCAAATCCTGCACGGTCCCGCCGCTGTGATGGGAAGGTGTTTCATGAATACCACTGGTTGATACCGGGAAGGTTTGAAACGCCGATGAACCAGAGTCAGAAGACCTGCCCGTATTTATAACACCATTAACTCTACGGTCGATAGGGGGTGTTGTGGAATCTGCAAACTGCCGTTGTAGACCTTTTTAGCCTCTTGACTGTGTGTAGTTGAGAGGTTTTTTTATCTTTAATTACCGGCAATAGCTTAGGCAATGTTTTTATTAACTAAAATGAAGAATGTAAATAAGTAAGTAAAGAGGAGATGTCTGTATGATAAAGGAGATTATTAAAAGGGACGGAAGAATAGAAAAATTTCAACCGGAAAAAATCACCTTTGCGATTTTTAAGGCTGCTACCGCCTGCGGGGGAAAAGACTTCTCACGGGCAGAGCAGTTATGCAGGCAGGTAGTTGAGATAGCTGAAAACAAGTACCGCGATAGAATTCCTGATGTGGAAGGTATACAGGATATTGTAGAAAAAGTACTGATAGAAAACGGCCATGCCAGGACGGCAAAGGCATACATACTGTACCGGGAAAAAAGGAAGAGCGCCAGGGAGATAAATGCGCTCATAGGCGCCACGATAAATATGTTTTCAGATTATCTAGGGGATAAGGACTGGCACGTGAATGAGAACGCAAATACAATGAAAAGTGTCAACGGGCTTAATAACTATGTAAGGGAAACATTTACCAAGAAATACTGGCTTTACGAGATATATCCCCAGGAAGTAAGGGAAGCCCATGAAAGAGGGGATTGCCACATACACGACCTTGGATTTCTCGGCCCTTACTGTGCGGGCTGGGATTTAAGACAGCTCTTGACCGACGGGTTCGGTGGAGTGGAAGGAAAAGTGGAGAGCCGTCCGGCAAAACATCTCAGGTCATTCCTGGGGCAGATTGTAAACTCCACTTTTACGACACAGGGAGAAACCGCAGGTGCCCAGGCATGGTCCAGCATTGATACCTATTGTGCTCCCTTCATTAGATATGATGGATTGACCTATAAGCAGGTAAGGCAGTGCATCCAGGAATTCATATTTAACCTCAATGTGCCTACCAGGGTGGGATTCCAGTGTCCCTTCTCAAATTTGACATTCGACATCAAGGTACCTGCCACCTTGAAAGACCAGCCGGTAATCATAGGGGGTAAATATATAGATGAAACATACGGAGACTTCCAGGAGGAAATGGACATTTTTAACAGGGCTTTCTGCGATGTGATGCTGGAAGGGGATGCAAAAGGCCGGGTATTTACGTTTCCCATTCCCACCATCAACATTACAAAGGATTTTGACTGGGATAATCCCGTGGTGGATGATTTCATGAAAATAACCTGCAAATACGGGATTCCCTATTTTGCAAACTACGTAAACTCGGATCTTTCGCCGGAAGATGCAGTATCCATGTGCTGCCGCCTGAGAATTGACACAAGCGAGCTCAGAAAGAGAGGGGGAGGCCTGTTCGGGAGCAATCCCATGACCGGCTCTATCGGGGTGTTTACAATAAACCTTCCGAGGATAGGCTATCTTTCATCT
>JAKOSZ010000124.1 GCA_029776555.1 Bacillota bacterium
CAGGATCAATAAGGCTATCAGGATTTTGCGACTATTCATAAAATCCCTTCTTCAGCCTCTGAAAACTGTAAATCACTAGAATTTTTAGACGATGTTTTCCCTAATTTGTTCCAGTGCACAAAAGAACCGTCCCCTTGTGCGCGGCCGTCCGTCCTGAAAATTTTGTCACCATGGTGAAAACAGCACAAACGCATGGCAGGTATTAAAGCGGCAGGAAACATTCACACAGCCTAGAAGCGGCGGGAGCCTTTTCCGCTGCTTTATATTTATACTTGATATCGCTGATTGCCAGATATATAATCATATGGTAAAGCGCTTTCGGTATAATGTTTTTAGTTTTGTAAGGGGGAATCAGACATGAGCGCAAAATCTTACAATCCTTACCAAAATGCCCAGGCACAATTCGACCATATAGCAGAAATGATAGGTCTGGAACCAGAAATCCGCGAATTACTTAGACAGCCCATGAGAGAATATCATTTTACTATACCGGTAAAAATGGATGATGGCTCCACAAAGGTCTTCAAAGGATACCGCATTCATCACAACGACGCCAGGGGACCTGCAAAGGGCGGAATCCGCTTCCATCCCGAGGAGACGGAAGACACGGTGCGGGCCTTGTCCATGTGGATGACCTGGAAGTGTGCCGTGGTGGACATTCCCTTGGGCGGAGCCAAGGGCGGGGTTGTCTGCGATCCCCGCAACCTGACTGAAGGCGAGCAGGAGAGGCTGTGCCGCGGCTATGTCAGGCAGCTGGCAAAAGTCCTGGGGCCGTTCAACGATGTTCCTGCCCCGGATGTCATGACAAACGCAAAGCACATGCTGTGGATGCTTGACGAGTTTGAGACCATCCACGGCGGAAGGTACCCCGGGGTTATTACGGGAAAGCCTGTAGGAATGGGCGGCTCCCTGGGAAGGACCGAGGCCACCGGTTTCGGCGTAATCTATACCCTGCGTGAAGCGCTGAAAGAAATGGGGATAGACCCCAAGGACACCACCGCCAGCATCCAGGGCTTTGGCAACGTGGCCCAGCATGCGGCAAAGATGTACCAGGCCCTGGGAGGAAAGATCCTGGCCATATCCTGCTGGGACAATATCGACAAGAAGGCATATACTTTTGTCCACAAGGATGGAATAGATGTTGAAAAGATGGCTTCAATAACCGATACATACGGTACAATAGACAAGGACAAGGCCAGGGCCATGGGCTGCGAGATACTGGACGGCGAGGCCTGGCTGGAGCAGGACGTGGACATCCTGATACCGGCGGCGCTGGAAAACCAGATCACCCTGGCCAACGTAGGCAAAATCAGCAAGAAGGTAAAAATACTGCTGGAAGGCGCCAATGGACCTACAACTCCTGACGCCGACGAGGTTATAAAGCAAAGAGGCATATTCCTAATCCCGGATTTCCTGGCCAACGCGGGCGGAGTAACCTGCAGCTATTTTGAACAGGTTCAGTGCAACATGAATTATTACTGGGAGAAGGACGAAGTCCTCAGTAAACTGGATACAAAGATGACAGCAGCCTATAAGGCGGTCAGCCAGCTGGCGAGGGAGAGAAACCTGTACATGCGGGATGCGGCTTACGTGATTTCCGTCAGCCGCGTTGCCCAGGCGGTAAGAATGCGCGGATGGGTATAAATTAAGTGACAGGGGGTTGCGGCAGGGCAAAGGGTATGAGTGATAATTCGCTTCACAATGAGTACTCACTGGACAACTTGAAAGAGAGGGCGAAAGAGTTAAACTGCCTTTACCAGGTGGATGAGATACTGGGCAGCCAGAGACTTTCGCTTAATGAGATTTTCAACCAGCTGATAAAGGTGATTCCCCTGGGCTGGCGGTATCCGGATATCTGCCGTGCCCGAATAGTCTACGAGAACAACAGCTATCAGCTGCCTGATTTTTGGACATCGCCCATCTCGGACAGCTGCGATATCAGGATGGACGACAGGCTGGTCGGGACCCTGGAAGTGGTTTATATCGAGGAAATCCCGAAGGCAGAGGAGGGCTATTTTCTCGAGAAGGAAAGGAAACTCCTCCGGGCCATAGCCGACCGCATCGGGCAGACACTGCTGCAGCGCCATGTAAAGCAGGTATTGCAGGACTGGGGCAGGCCCGGGTATGCCCAAGGGGAAAGAAAAGCCCCCAGCAGTGAATGGGTTGTAATCGTTGACCTGCTCATTAAGACAGACCCGGATATGCTGCTCAATATCTGCAGGAAGATGATCCACTACTTGAGCACGAGCGGCGTCAAAGAGGCAGAGGAAATATTGTGGCAGTTCAATTCCGAGTCAAAGCTGCTTTTTGACTCGGAATTGAACTGCCCCCTGGAGAAACTGCCGCAGGCCGACCTCATTCAGATTTCCGAAAGAACCTTTGATGTTGCCTCCAGGCATTTGAGCCCCAATGAAATCCTGGTGCGTCTGAGGAGATGGATACAGGAAGAGAAGACCAACTCACTGATAAAGAGTGTTGACCGCATAGATGCATCGGTGGGCGAAATCGTAGAGGCCATCACCCGTTACAGGAACATCAGCGCTGACGGCCATTCCTATTATTCACCTGCGGAACACTGGCTCACCGTCACCCTCATCCGACGCTTTTTATCGGACAAGCTGGAGTTTGTTTCCAATGCCCGGCAGCATATAGAAGTCAATGATTTTTACGATATTACCAAGCGCCTGATCTTTCCTGAAGGCAGCCATGGCAAAATCGGCGGGAAAAGCACAGGCCTTTTCCTTGCCCAGCAGATTCTTAAAAAAGCCGGCTCCGACATACCTGCCCTTCGTTCTGTGAGGGTGCCCAAGACATGGTATATCACCACCGATGGAATAAAGGAGTTCCTGCACTATAACAACCTGGAAGAACTGAACATCCAGAAGTACAGGGAATTGTACGAGATACGCATTGACTATCCCAATATCATCCAAACCATGAAGAATTGCAGGTTCCCGGAGGGAATGGTAAGAAGCCTTTCCATGGCCCTGGACGATTTCGGCGATTCTCCTTTAATCGTCCGGAGCTCAAGCCTCCTGGAGGACCAGGTAGGGGCGGCTTTTTCAGGGAAATACAAGAGCCTGTTTTTGGCCAACCAGGGTACCAAGAAGGAACGCTTGGAAGCGCTGATGGACGCCATCGTGGAAGTTTACGCCTCCATGTATTCCCCCGACTCCATCCAGTACCGGGCGGAGAGGGGCATGCTGGACTTCCCGGAGGAAATGGGGATCATGATCCAGGAAGTAGTGGGGACCAGGATAGGCCGCTATTTCTTCCCGCTCTTTGCGGGAGTCGCCTTCAGCAACAATGAATTCCGCTGGTCTCCCAGGATCAAGCGGGAAGACGGGCTGATACGCCTGGTAATGGGCCTGGGCACCCGGGCCGTGGACCGGATCAGCGATGATTTCCCGGTGCTGGTCTCCCCGGGACAGCCAAAACTTAAGGTAAACATTGCCCCCGATGAAGTGAGATATTACTCACAGAAAAAAATAGACTTAATCAACCTGGAGAAGAACACCTTTGAAACCGTTGAAATTGAAAAACTGGTCAAGGAATACGGCAGGGAAATACCTAAAATTCACCAGATCATGTCGGTATACAGGCAGGACTATATCAGCAAGCCCTTGGCCTTTGACATAGACTTCCAGAAGGATGAGCTGGTTGTCACCTTTGACGGCCTGATTTCCGACACGCCCTTTATAAAGAACGTGGATTTGATTTTGAAGAAGCTGAAGGAAGGGCTGGGCACCCCGGTAGACATAGAGTTTGCCTCGGACGGGGAGAACTTCTATCTCCTGCAGTGCCGCGCCCAGAGTTTCGGCCCGGCCAATTCTCCGGCGCCCATCCCCAAGGACGTTGACTCCAGGGACATTATTTTCTCTGCCCGCAAGTACATCTCCAACGGGGTCATTTCGGACATATCCTATATAGTCTACGTGGTTCCTGAGGCCTACAGCCAGATCCAGAAGTTTGACGATTTTATCAACGTGGGAAGGGCAGTGGAAATGCTGAACTCCCTGCTTCCCAAGCGCCGTTTTGTCCTGATTGGGCCCGGGCGCTGGGGCAGCAGGGGAGATGTCAAGCTGGGCGTACAGGTGAGGTATTCGGGCATCAATAACACGGCCGCCCTCATCGAGGTGGCCCGCAGGAAATCCGGATACATGCCCGAGCTCTCCTTCGGGACTCACTTCTTCCAGGACCTGGTGGAGGCGGATATCCGCTACCTGCCCCTGTATCCTGATGACGCCGGTATAATCTTCAACGAGAGGTTCCTGACAGGTTCCGAGAACATGCTGCCGCAGCTTCTGCCCCAGTGGGAGTACCTGTCGGATGTTGTCCGGGTAATAGACGTGATGAAGGCCTCCCATGGCCGGGTACTGAAAATCGTCATGAACGCGGACCTGGAAGAAGCCCTGGGCTTCCTGGAGACTCCCTCCGGGCGCAGTGCCGAGCCGTATGAAAAGAACGTAACGCCTGTTAAGGTGGAAAAAGGCAGGGAGTTCAACTTTGACGACAGGTACTGGCGCTGGCGCTACCACATGGCGGAGCGCATAGCCGAAAGCCTCGACGCAAAACGCTTCGGCGTGAAAGGAATGTACCTTTTTGGCAGCACCAACAACGGTACAGCGGGCCCCGGCAGCGACATCGATATACTTATCCATTTTAACGGCACCGAGAGGCAGCGGGAGGAACTTTTGCAGTGGCTTGAGGGCTGTAGCCTGTGCCTGGCGGAGATGAACTACCAGAGGACCGGGTATAAATCCGACGGGCTTCTGGATGTGCACATCATAACCGACGAGGACATCGCCAATAAGACCTCCTTTGCCGTGAAAATCGGCGCAGTTGCAGACCCGGCCCACCCGCTGAAGCTGAAGAACTCATAGGACGGCTGGCTTCCCTGTTTTTCCTTTTTCCATGACCACATGCCGGGAGTGGATTTCGCAATGGTGGCTTGTCTATAGCTATCAACATGTGTCAAAATAGGGTAAAGGGAGATCCGCGAGGCATGACTTCGGGTGGATAAATGGGAGGAGCAATGTCTGATTGGGACCATTCGCTGGCTTGGAATTCTGGTATTGAGGGGTAAGCGAATGGTTCTTCTGCTATAATTAATAAAGAATATAAAGTTTACGGGGGAGTAATATGCGTGTAGCGGTGATAGACGGCCAGGGCGGAGGAATGGGAAAGGCAATCATTGAAAGGCTTAAAAGTGAGCTGGGAGAAAGCATTGAAATAATTGCCCTTGGCACAAATGCCCTGGCAACGGCGTTAATGCTGAAAGCCGGTGCCGATGAAGGCGCATCGGGTGAAAACGCTATTGTTTTAAACTCCTCAAAAGTAGATATAATAGTTGGACCCATAGGAATTGTTGCTGCCAATTCCATGCTCGGGGAACTGACCCCCCGTATGGCCGAAGCGATTTCCATAAGCCCGGCCAAGAAGGTCCTGGTACCGTATAACAAGTGTAACATTTACATTGCAGGGGTAAAAAATGAACCCCTTTCAAGCTATATAGACTACGCGGTTGAAATAGTCCGGAAATTGATCAATAATTCGTAATGCGGATGGTAATTCATTGGCGTTATTGAGGAAGTGAAAATACACCTGTCCGACGGCAAAAGGAGCACAGAAAACTGAACCTGCCCGGGAACGGGCCGGGCAGTCCCGGAGCTTTTCAGGTATACGAATTTGAAGCTGTTATAAAGAAGGCTCCTGACATGGACGCCGCCTGCGTGGAGTTCCCCTATGACCTGAAGGCCGAGTTCGACAGGGGCAGGATAAAGGTGCATGCCACCTTTGACGGCGAGCCCTATGACGGCAGCATTGTCAATATGGGCGTAAAAAGGCCGACGGCTCGGTGTGCTATATC
Organism: Bacillota bacterium; assembly: GCA_029776555.1. GTDB lineage: Bacteria > Bacillota > Clostridia > Acetivibrionales > JAKOSZ01 > JAKOSZ01. The sequence continues at coordinate 5,870 of JAKOSZ010000124.1, forward strand.
ATCGTCTTCGCAGGGACATCCGCGAAAAAAACGGCAAGCAGCCGGAAGACCTGGTAAAAGTGACAGTAAGAAAAAGACTGTGACTGGCCAGGGGGAAAGTTAAAGGGAAGAGTTGGAATGGGTTCCCTTTAACTTAGCCCCTTTTCTTAGTATTCAATTTTCCTGCACAGCTTCTCGCAAGAAGCGCAGCATGAGGCACATCCGGAACCCTTTGAAGCTTTTACCAGTTTTCGCACCAGGATTCCTGCGGCCAGCAGGCCTATCCCCAGTAAGAATACTACTTCCATCTCTGGTCAACCTCCTTACTTCAATTAATGGCTCAGCCGGGCATGACCATTCCGCTGAAAGCTCAGCCAAGCCCCAACAGCCTGCCAAACTGATAGACCAGGACCGACATCAGCCAGCCAAGGGTCAGGGTATATGCCACGGCAAAAGCTGTCCAGGCCCAGGAATTGGTTTCCTTCCTGATGGCCCCGATGGTGGCGGCGCAGGGAATATAGATCAGGGTCATTACCATGAAGGCGTAAGCGGACAGGGGAGACCAGGTTTTGGCGATCACCCCTGTCAGTCCGGCTTCCTCTACCCCGTGGATCACGCCCAGGGTACCCACCACTATCTCCTTTGCCAGGATGCCGAAGACCAGGGCAATGGCTGCTTCCCAGGTACCAAAACCGGCAGGCTTAAAAACCGGCGCCAGGAAGCTGCCGATTCGGCCCAGGATGCTCTCCCGGCTGGCGTATTCCACACCGACCGGCAGGTTGGCCAGTACCCAGATAATCACCATGGCAGCCAGTATGACGGTGCCGGCCTTCTGGATAAAGGAACTGCCCCTGTCCCACATGTGGAGGAAGGTGCTTTTTAAGGTGGGCACCCGGTAAGGGGGAAGTTCCATGATAAAGTGGGACGTCTCCCCTTTAAACAGGAACTTCTTAAAGATAATTCCCATTAAGATGGCCAGGACCAGCCCCAGCAGGTAAAGCGAAAAGATCACAAGCCCCTGGTTTGCGCTGAAAAAGGCCCCTGCAAACAGGACGTAAACAGGCAGCCGGGCGCTGCAGGACATTAAGGGAGCGATCAGGATGGTGATCATCCTGTCTTTTTTGTTCTCCAGTGTCCTGGCCGCCATGATGGCGGGCACATTGCAGCCGAAACCCAGGAGAAGGGGGATAAAGGACTTCCCGTGCAGTCCGAGGGTATGCATGAACCTGTCCATGATATAGGCTGCCCGGGCCATGTAGCCGCTGTCTTCCAAAAGGGATATGGCAAAAAAGAGGAGGAATATGTTCGGGATGAAGGTCAGGACAGAGCCCACGCCTCCAATAATCCCGTCAACTATCAGCGAGTTTACAAGCCCGGGGACGCCGATCCTTTCCAGGAACGCTCCCGCTGCTTCGCCAAGCCGTCCGAAAAAGACTTCAATCCAGCCGGTAAGGGGCTCTCCCAGCTTGAAAGTAAACTGGAAAACTGCCCACATAGACAGCAGGAAGATGGGGATTCCAAGGTAACGGTTGGTGACGATGCGGTCAATCTTGTCGGACATGGAGATCCTTTCTTCCGCCGTCTGCCGCCGGGTCACAACCTCCCTGGACAGGCCGCCGATAAAAGCGTAGCGACGGTCGGCCACCAGGGATTCAACGTCATCCCCCAGGCGCCCCTCCAGGCGCTTAACGGCCTCATTGCGCCGGGCCAGGAGCCGGTCCAGGCCGGGATAGTTATCCGCTTCCCCGAGAACCTCCCCGTCTTCCTCCAGCAGCTTAACTGCCAGCCAGCGGGGCGAGTATTTTTCTGCCAGTCCGGGAATGGACCGTATCTCTTCTTCCAGGGTGGCCAGTTCATTTTCCAGTTCCTTGCCGTAGTTGAGCTTAAGGGGAACGGGCCTTTTTTCACCGGCGGCTTCCAGCACCCTGTCCAGGAGCTCCTTCATACCCTGGTTGCGGGTAGCTGCGGTGGGGACCACTGGCACGCCGAGAAGTTGGGAGAGCCTGGTCACATCAATTTCCACCTGCCTGGCCTGTAGCTCGTCATACATGTTCAGGGCGATAACTACGTTGGCTCCCATTTCGAGGAGCTGTATTGTCAGGTACAGGTTGCGTTCCAGGTTGGTGGCATCGACAATATTGATGACCACGTCAGGTTTTTCAAAAATGATGAAGTTGCGGGCAATGACTTCATCTTCCGAATAGACGCCCAGGCTGTAAGTGCCGGGCAGGTCCACCAGGCGGATTGACTTTTCCCCGTAAACCAGCTCCCCCTCCTTTTTCTCCACAGTTACACCGGGCCAGTTGCCCACGTGCTGACGGGCCCCTGTTAAACTGTTGAAGAGGGAGGTTTTGCCCGTGTTGGGGTTGCCGGCCAGGGCTGCGACAATCTGATCTTCTTTAATATACAGGTTTTGGGCTGTCCGCAAGAAAAACCACCTCCAAAAGTAAGTCTGGCCTAACACTTTTTCATAAAAAAACTATGCTTCGTTTAATTTTTCCACCATGATTTTCAGGGCTGAGCCACGGCCTATGGCCAAGCGCTCTTCGTCAAAGGGAAGAATGGGGGGATCAGCGCCTTAGTTCCTGAGAACCCGCACCTTCCTGCCGTTGACCAGGCCTAAGCCAAGCAGTCGCTGGCGCACGCCCCGGCCCTCGTAAAAACCCTTTATATCCGCGCTGCGGCTGCTTTTAAGAAGGCCAAGGGGTAAGACCCTGCTGCTCAACTCTATAACATCTCCACCAGGATACCTGCAGCCTCTTCCTTCCTGAGACTTAAGTTATAGCCTCTCACCATCAATTCCATGGGGTCGCCCAGCGGGGCAAGGCCTTTGACGGCCACTTCTGTTCCTTTGGTAATTCCCATCTCCAGTATGCGGCGGCGAACAGGGTTTTGGGCAGTAATCCTGATTACTCTGCCCCGTTCTCCGGTTTTTAACTCGCTTAAAGCCTTTGTTTTCAAAGGGTCCAACTGTTCTTCCTCCTTCCTTTCGGAAACTGCGTCAGGGGATGTTCCTGGAAGGGCATATCCCTCCTTGAAAACGGCTGATTCCAGGAACTCTTCCAGTTTATCCATGGTGTGGGGGCTTATCACGTGCTCCATCAGGCAAGCGTCCTTCTCGGCAATACTGGGGTCAACCTTGAGCACTTCAATGAGAAACTTCCTCAGCGCGTTGTGCCGGTTTTGAACTTTTGTCGCCAGTTCTTTGCCTTTACTGGTCAGTTCCACCGGGCCATACCTGTCCTGGGTGACAAGGCTGAGCTTTTTCAGGCTGTTGATGGCCTGGGTGACGCTGGCCTTGGTGATGTTCAGTTTATCGGCAATGTCAGTAATCCTGACCGCTTCCCCTTTCCTGGACAGGTCCAGGATGGCCTCCAGGTAGTCCTGCATTGCCGAAGACAAGGTAAAAGTGCTTGTCATGATGGTACCTCCTGTAATATTTCTATCAAAAAGTTAAGTTAACTTAACATATCTGTCTAAAAAAATGCGAATGAAAAACATTTATTCCAACTCAATGATATTCTGGCATTGAGCCATTGTCAATACGGGAAAGCGGTGGATTTTCACAAACCCCCAGCGTATATATTGTCCAGGGCAGGACCTCCTTTTAATGCTTTTTAATAGAATTATATTTACCCGGGAAAGTCGGTTTCTACCTTTGCCTGTGTAAAATTTTCTAACGCTGGTGGCGGTTCTGCTTTTTTGCCGGAACAGGCCGGGTGGCGTTGCTTTAAGTCCCGCCCCACAATTATTCTACATAAAAGCGCTCTTTATTAACAAAAAGGGATTTAAACATATGTTATAATTATTACGAGGTGAAAAACTTGAATAAATACAGCATTCAGGACAATACAATTGACTCGGTTGATTTGAAATGCCTTGTTGTCAGCAAGGGAGTCAAGGTTGCGAACAACGTCTACAAGGTCTATTCAAAGACACATCGCTTAGGCGTAAATCCGCTGATGTGCAACTGCATGATCCTGTCAGACGGGACCATAGTTCAACTGACCGACATGGGCTTCCACCTGCGCTACCTTACCGGGATCTTGTCATGGGACAACTTGAAGCTGCTAAAATACGCATCCGAACTGGAAACCCCCTTTTCACTGAGGCTGCACGAGGGAAAAGCCGCCCTCTTTTACCGGGAGGAACTGGTGGACTTTGTGAGCTTTCCGCCCAGGAATGAGTTCTACTTTCAAAAGACTTCCTCGGGCCTTAAGTTCATCGGGAACGCTGTCCTGCAGGGACTGGACTGGGTTGCCTTTCAATGCCTGTGGCCCTGCGAATATGCTGCTGCCGGAAAGCCCTGTGAGTATTGTTTCTTCGGGGGACAGTTTGAGACCATGGCCAGGAAAAACAAGCCGCTGCCAGATCCGGTAGGCGCAGGGGATGCTGCTGAAATTGTAAAATATGCTGTAGAAAGGTGCGGCTGCAACAGCGTACAGATAACGGGAGGCTCAACCTTTGACTACAAAAGGGAATACCAGCTGGTTGTTTCGTACCTGGAAGCCATCAACAGCCTTGTGGGCAGGGAGAATATAAAAGGCGAGATTTTGTTGTATATAACTCCTCCAAGGGATTTAAAGATCATTGACGAATACTTTAAACTGGGGGCCGACAGGATTGCCTGCAGCATTGAAGTCTGGGACGAAAACCTTGCCAGTACGATTACCCCGGGGAAAATAAACTTTACGACCCGGGAGAGGCACCTGGCAGCCCTTGAATATATAAGCGGGAAATATGGGCCGGGGAAAGCCTTTTCCAACTTCATCATCGGCATCGAGCCCTTCGAAAGCTTAAAAGAGGGGGCAACCCGCCTTGCCCAGAGGGGAATCATGCCCACCGCTTCCGTGTGGATGCCCATGGGAAGGCCGGTAAACGGGAGCATGCAGGCTCCGGGAGTTGAATACTATCAAAAAGTGAAGGAGCTGTTTGCGGAACTCTACCGGAAATATGGTCTTGAACCGCCCAAGTCCCGCGGTCTCAATGTCTGCATAGAGAGGGATATTTGGAATTATTCCGGGCAGGGGCAGATGAGTGGAGACTGAGTCAAAGAAGAACCGTCCCCCTGACCCGGTCAGGCAGGAGGGAGAAATCTTGAGGAGGTTACAGGCAATCAGGACAATGCTGCAGCTGGCGTATGAGAAGAACCGGCTGACCCTGTTCGTCATTGTCGGCAAGAGCCTGTTTTCCGCCCTTGTCCCTCTCATTAACATAGCCGGTATGGGAATTGTAATTGACTCACTTATGGCCGGGAAGACAGGCAGGGATTTATTCCGCATAATCGGGATATTTTCGCTGATCAATATATTCGCGGCCTTATCCCAGACCACCCTTTCATATTTCGAGAGCCTGCTCTTGAGGCTCTCCTCTGACAAGTTCCAGTTTGACTACATGAAGGACGCCGTGTTCATAAACTACCACTTTGTGCAGGACGGCTCGGTTTTTGATTTGAGGACCAAGTCCATGGGGGCAAACCCCGTTTTCTCCCTGGACCACGTGGGGGACTTTGTGAACTACATTGTTAAGTTTTCGGGCATAATCTACATTTTTTCCGTCTTAAGTCCCCTCTTTATCCTCATGATTTCGGCCACATCCTTCCTGTCCATTTTCATTACCTTCTGGCTCAGGAAAGTGGATTTTGAGATGGCCGACGCCCGGATTGAGGACGACAGGAAGCTGGACTACCTGTACAGGGTAATGGTGCGGTCCGAATACGCCAAGGA
>JAKOSZ010000125.1 GCA_029776555.1 Bacillota bacterium
CGCTTCTTGCCTCCGGAGCGCGGCTGAGCTGGGAAAGGGTGATTACGGGGACATTAAGCTCCTTTGCCAGTATCTTTAAAGACCTGGAGATTTCCGAAATCTCCTGCTGCCGGTTTTCACTTCTGCCGCTCCCCTGCATGAGCTGCAGGTAATCGATGATGACCAGGCCCAGGTTCTTTTCCAGCTTAAGCCTCCTGCACTTGGCCCTGATCTCCATGGCGGTAGCGCCGGGCGTGTCGTCTATGTATATGGGCGATTCGGAAAGGGGGCCAAGGGCCCTGGATATTTTAAGCCAGTCCTCGTCATCCAGGTTGCCGGTCCTCATCTTCTGGAAGTCTACCATGGCCTCACTGCAGAGCATCCTGTTGACAAGCTGTTCCCTGGACATTTCCAGGCTGAATATGGCCACCGGCACACGCCCGTGAATCGCCGCATGCTGGGCTATATTCAGCGCAAAGGAGGTCTTCCCCATGGAAGGCCTCGATGCCACCAGTATAAGGTCCGAGTTTTGAAGGCCGGCGGTTTTAAAGTCCAGGTCGGTAAAGCCGGTGGCAATGCCGGTAATATGGCCCTTGTTGTTATACAGCTCTTCCAGCCTGTTGAATGTCTTCAGGAGTATGTCCCTTATGGGGACAAAGCCATCCATGTTTCTCTTTTGAAATATGTCAAATATGTTTTTTTCGGCCCTGTCCAGTATCACGGAAACCTCTTCGGCGGCTTCATAGCTCATCTTGACTATTTCGTTGGAGGCCCGGATGAGCTTGCGCAGAATCGACTTCTCTTCCACTATCCTGGCATAGTGCCTGGCGTTGGCCGTAGTCGGCACCATTGACGCGATGCTGGTGAGGTACTCAATGCCCCCTACGTTTTCCAGGGTGCCTCTGGCCTTAAGCTGCTCGGTTACGGTTACCAGGTCTACCGGTTCACCCTTCTCGTAAAGGTCCATAATTGCCTCAAAGATCTCCGTGTGGTCCTTCCGGTAAAAATCCTCTGCTTTTAATATTTCACTGGCCGTGGCTATGGCCTCTTTTTCCAAAATCATGGCCCCGAGGATGGACTGCTCGGCCTCAATGTTGTGAGGGGGAATCCCTGCCAAAGCAGCAATGCTCATAACACTCTACTCCTTCTCTATTTTAACGGTGAGTTTGGCGCTTATCTCCGGATAGGGCCTCACTTCCACTGTATATGCCCCTAAAGACTTAATGGGCTCCGGAAGCAGTATCACCTTTTTGTCAATATCCAGTCCTAAATCGGCCTTCAGCCTGTCCGCGATGTCCTTGTTCGTCACCGAGCCGAAGAGCTTGCTGCCTTCCCCCGACCGGGCTTTAATCACTACCGTGGCGCTGTTTAGCTTTTTCCCTATTTCCCTCCAGTAGGCCGTCTCTTTTTCCTTTCTCTTTTCCTCCGCCTGCCGCTTTATCCTTATTTCGTTTAAATTGGATTCGGTAGCTTCAACGGCAAGGCCTTTGGGAAGAAGGAAGTTCCTCGCGTACCCGTCGCTCACCTCAACGATGCTGCCCTTTGCCCCCAGGCTTTTCACGTCCTGCTTCAGTATGACCTTCACATCTATCCCCCGCTTTCTTTTTCCGCCCGCAATCAAAGGAATAGCCTCCGTAACATCACTTCACTGCTCTATAGGCACGGCTTCCATATATTCAATTATAGCACATTTTAACTCCTCTTTTGCGTCGCTCATGAAATTCCCTTAAGCAGGGTCCCGGCACAAATTCATTTACATCCCGGGCCCGGGGCAAAGTCAATGAAATTCTTCCAAGCCAGGTCCCGGCCGCCGCCGCGTGTCCTCCGCCCCAGGGCTTTTCAAAAATCACCTGTACATTCACATCCCCTGAAGACCTTCCGCTTATATACACTTCCCCGTTGGGGGTGCCGATTACGAAGGCAGCCGTAATTCCCTCAAAGTTTAAGAGCTGATCCGCCGCCTGGGCCGCAATCAGGGGCAGTCACCGGCAAAAATGAGCATGGCCCGGAGGCATATGCCTGTTTTGGGCGCGAATTTGCCCCTGTTCCCTTTATTTTTTCATCTCTTTGCCCTCAAAAGGCTTTCTTTCCCGTCCTGAAAGTGCTCAGGTGTTTCGAAAGCTCCGACAAGTCTCCGTAATACTTCTCAACATCGTGGTTTTCCAGGAGGCCGAGCCTTATCTTGTTTTCAATTTTGAGCTCTACGGCGTTATAGCTGACGCCCAGCCTCTTTGCCAAAAGGTAGCTTATGATTATTATATTTGAAGTTATCTCGGCTATGGACTCGTGGACTTCCTCCCTGACTCCGTTGACCATTACCTTAAAGAGGCTTGCCATATCCGTGACCAGCTCACTTTTGAGCCATTCAATCGTCTTTATATTCCTGGTTATGTCAATGTCTTTTTCAAAAAGGGACATCCCAACCACTCCAACCCTTCCCCGGAAATTTCCAAACCCGCTTTAAAGAAGCCATCCGTCACCGGCCAATCCCCCCTCCGCATAAGGGAAAAAGGCCGGCCGGCTCTTCCCTCCTGGCCCTAAAGGGCGTATAAGGCAGTTTAGCGAAGCCCAAAGCGATGCCGGGCTATTGTCATAAATTATACCATTTTACCCGGCTAACCTTTTATTTCCCGCCCCAGGGGCGGCAAAGACAGTTTACGGGGTTAAAAAGACGGATTGAGGCTGCCCTTGGAAAGCTCCCGCCGCAGCCCTTTTTAAAGAAGTGCTATACCAAATACCTGGGGTAGGAGCCCAGGAATTTGTAAAAAGAAGTCTTCCTCCTGACCATGGTA
>JAKOSZ010000010.1 GCA_029776555.1 Bacillota bacterium
CGGCAAACTGCCTTTTGACGGGGAAACGCCCATAGCGGTAGCTTTAAAGCACCTGCAGGCGGAGCCCCTCCAGCCTAAAGCCATAAAACCTGATATCCCAAAAGGCGTCAATGACATTATCATGAAGGCAATAAGGAAGGATCAGTCCCAGAGATACCAGACCGCCCAGGATTTCTTAAACGATCTGCGGAGGGTTTTGGTTGAACCTGCCGGCGGTTTTTTCGCCGACGAGCTTGAACAGGAGGACAGCCCCACCAAGAAGATGGTGGCCCTGGGCGAGGAAATAACGGAGGAAGATGAGGATTTGGCCAAGAAGAAAAACGGCAGAAACTCAAACAAGAAGAGCGAAAAGCTCACCTTTTCCCTGGCGGTGATTACATCCGTTTTGATTGTAGGTGTCCTGGCCTACTTCATTGTGGTGAAAATTCTTATGCCCTTCCTCAGCGGGGGAGACGAAAGCGAGTTTATTGTGGGCTACTACATAGGCAAGAATATCGAAGAGGTAAAGAAGGAGATCCCCGCGGGCATTGAATACCAGATTGACGAAACGGTCAATGAAGCCCCGGCGGGGCAGGTGGTGGATCAGTACCCCGAGCAGGGCAAACCTATCAAATATGAGGGCAATAACCCCATAAGGCTTACCGTCAGCAAGGGGCCGGCATTGGTTACCATTGTGGACCTGACCGGCGAGAAAAAGGGAGAAGCTGAGCGGATACTGAGGTATGACTTCGGCCTTATACCCAAGGCAGAGGAGGTATTTGACGACTTAATACCCATAGGACATGTGGTGAGAACCGAACCGGAAGCAGGGGAACAGGTTGAGCCCGGCTCTGAAGTCCTGGTATACGTGAGCAAGGGACCGGAGATCAAAACCGTGCTTGTGCCTAACCTTATCGGCTTAACCCAGGAGGAGGCGGACCAGGCCATAATTGATGCGGGGCTCGCCAAGGGGAAAATCTTCCCCGAGGAAGGCAGGTACTACGGTGAGAAGATTGTGAAACAAAGTCCCCAGCCCGGTGAGGAAGTGAATGAGGGCACGCCCGTGGATATTTATTTCAGCGACAAGGTAAACGTGGACTACGTGCTGCAGTACCCTGACCCCATGTACTACGGCGATATAGTTGATATTTATGTTGAAATTACCCCTTCTGACACGGGTAAAACGGAGGTTTTGATGGAGGATATAGTCAGCAGAATCGATTTCCCGCTGGTGTTAAAGATACCGGTACCTTACGGAGGGACCACCAAAACAAAGGTTTTTATGGACCAGAAGCTGGAAGACTCTTTTACAATTGATGAAAAAGGGAACGTAACATATGACCGCTGAACGAAAACCGGAAATTCAAGGGGGTAAGAATTTTGCCTTCCGGCATAATAGTGAGAGGAGTTGGGGGCAGTTACAGCGTAAAGACTGAAGGGGGAATATACGACTGCGTCCCAAAAGGGACCTTCAGAAAAATTGGGATAGTCCCGCTGGTGGGCGACCTGGTCAACATTGAGGTTGTCGACAGCGCCAAAGCCAAGGGCAGGATAGAGGAGATCCTTCCCAGGAAGTCCCTCCTGACAAGGCCTGCCGTTGCCAATGTGGACCAGATAGCTGTTGTAATAGCGGTAAGGTCACCGGAGCCGGATTTGGAGCTTCTGGACAAGCTCCTTATTGCGGCTGAGCTTAAAGGAATAAAAGCCCTCATATGCGCCAACAAGATAGACCTGGACACGGAAGGGAGATACCGGGAAATTACCGGTGTATACAAAAAGATAGGCTACAGGGTTGTGCCTACCAGCTTTAAAACCGGGGAAGGCTTTAATGAGCTGATGGAGGCCATGGCCGGGTCTGTTACGGTCTTTGCCGGGCAGTCAGGAGTGGGAAAATCCACCATTTTAAACACAATCATGGGCTTCTGTATAATGGAGACCAGTGAAGTCAGCCGCAAGATTGAGAGGGGCAGGCACACAACCCGGCACGCGGAGCTGGTGGAGTTAAAGCAGGGCGGCTATGTGGTGGATACGCCCGGCTTTTCCTCCTTTGAGCTTACCGATATTGAGTCCATGGAACTGAAAACGTATTTCCCGGAGTTTAACCTGTATGAAAGCCGGTGCCGTTTCCAAGGCTGCGCCCACATAGCAGAGCCCGGCTGCGGTGTGAAGGACGCGGTGGAAGACGGGTTAATTGACAAAGGAAGGTACATGCGGTATGTCCGCCTTTACAATGATTTAAAGGAAATTGAAAGCAATAAATGGAAATGAGGAGGAACAGATGATTAAAATAGCGCCGTCGCTGCTGTCGGCAGACTTCTCAAAACTCGGGGAAGAGATAAAGAGGGTGGAGGACGCCGGCGCGGATTTGATACATATTGACGTAATGGACGGGCACTTTGTGCCCAATATCACCATTGGACCGCCGGTGGTCAAAGCCATCAGGAAGGTCACCGATTTGCCCTTTGACGTCCATTTGATGATTTCCAGACCCGAAAAGTACATAGAGAACTTTGCCGAAGCCGGGGCGGATATAATCTCCGTCCACGCTGAGGCCTGCATCCACCTGAACAGGGTTTTGCAGAGCATAAAGGCTTTGGGAGTGAAGGCCTGTGTGGCCTTAAACCCTTCCACTCCGCTTTCTTTCCTGGACTGGGTGCTGGAAGATTTGGATATGGTCCTGCTCATGACCGTCAACCCTGGTTTCGGGGGACAGGAGTACATTGAGTCAATGACGGCGAAAATAGGGGCTTTGAGGGATATCATTGAGAGAAGGGGCCTGAAAACGGATATCGAGATTGACGGAGGCATCAACCTCCAGAACATATACAGGGTTACCGAAGCCGGGGCCAACGTGATAGTGGCAGGGTCGGCGGTGTTTAACTCCCCTGATCCCGGCAGGGCAATAAGGGACATGAAGGCCAATTCTTACAGGAGATAAGCGATATGGGCTCTCTTAAGTGCGTTATTGTGTCGGGAGGACAGCTCAAATGTCTTTCCCGCCTGAAGGAGCAGCTTAAGGATGCCGGGTTGGTTATAGGCGCCGACAGAGGGGCCGGCTACTTAAAAGAGCTTGGGGTAATGCCCCATGTAGTTTTGGGAGACATGGATTCCATTTCCCGGGATGACCTGGAGTACTTTAAAAACCTTGGCGTGGAGATTCTCATGTACCCTGCGGAAAAGGACATGACCGACACGGAACTGGCTGTCAACTATGCCGTGGAAAGGGGATTTAAAGAGCTGGTTATCCTGGGAGGGGCCGGAAAACGACTGGACCACACGCTGGCCAATATACTGCTTTTAAAGAGGATAGCCGACCTGGGGGCGGAAGGCAGGCTGGTGGATGAAAACAATGAAGCAGCCCTTGTTAAGGACAGAATAGGACTCTCCGGGGGTGAAATGACCAAAGTCACACTGCTTCCCTTAACGGAGCGGGTGGAAGGGGTGACCACCCGGGGACTTCGCTACCAGCTTAACAATGCCACGCTGGAAATGGGTTCAACCCTGGGAGTTAGCAACGAGCTTTCGGACCAGGGGGCGGAGGTAAGCCTGACAAAGGGGCTGCTGCTGGTGATCAAGTCCAGGGATTAGAACAGAACAAAAACCGGGGAACAGGGGGGATTCCAAAGCCCCTTTATTCCCCGTTCTGCTTACTGATTACTGTTTTCTCTTTCTGCTTTCTGGGTAGTGTAAATATTTTTGTGTATAGAGAGGGTTTACTGCCTTTCCGGCAAGAAACTTAGCCCTATTTCACGGTTCGGTATTTTTATTGCGCCAAATAGTATTATTTCCAATAAACCCTTATTTATGCATAAAAAATTATATACTTGGCTAAAACTTTAATGATGGGCTAGACTAAGCATTTTTGGCATTTA
>JAKOSZ010000126.1 GCA_029776555.1 Bacillota bacterium
ACTCATCCTTTTTCATGAGGTTAAGCCTCCTGCCCAGTTCCAGCCTGAGCTGGCCCAGCGAGACAAGGGCCACCTCGTCCGTGTCCGCTACGAAAAACACCAAATCGCCGGCTTTCGCCTCCGCCTTTGCCAGTATTGCCTTTAACTCCTCGTCGCTGAGGAACTTGGCAAAGGAAGCCCTGACGCCGTCTTCTCCAACCTCCATCCAGGCCAGGCCCTTGGCTCCGTATGTCTTCACCAGTTCCGTAAAGCCATCGATGTCTTTCCTGCTGAACTTTCCGGCACAGCCCGCGGCGTTTAAAGCCCTTACGCTGCCTCCCCGGGCCACGGTGTCGGAAAAGACCTTAAAACCGCAGTTCTTTACCTCCCGGGAGACATTGACCAGTTCAAGGCCAAACCTCAGGTCGGGTTTGTCCGAACCGAACCTTTCCATGGCCTCCCGGTAGGGCATCCTGGGGAAAGGAGTCTCTACGTCAACCCCCAGGACCTCTTTGAAAAGCCTCTTCAAAAATCCCTCGTTCACTTCAATGACGTCATCCACATCCACAAAGGACATCTCCAGGTCGATCTGGGTAAACTCGGGCTGCCTGTCCGCCCTTAAGTCCTCATCCCTGTAACATTTGGCTATCTGCATGTACCTGTCAAAGCCTGAAATCATCAGGAGCTGCTTGAACAACTGGGGCGACTGGGGCAGGGCATAAAACTTCCCCGGATGCACCCTGCTGGGCACAAGGTAGTCCCTGGCGCCTTCCGGCGTGCTCTTGGTAAGCGTCGGCGTCTCTATCTCCAGGAAGCCTTTGGAGTCAAAGTAATCCCTGGCGATTTTAGTCACCCTGTGGCGCAGCGTAATGTCCCTCTGCCGGTCGGGTCTCCTCAGGTCCAGGTACCGGTACCTTAACTTTAAAAGCTCCGATTCGTTGGCATCCCCATCTATGACCAAAGGCGGCGTCTCGGCAGTGTTCAATATCCTCAGTTCCTCGGCTTCCACCTCTATTCTTCCCGTGACCATGCCGGGGTTTATATTCTCCGGCGTCCTGGGGATTACCAGTCCCCTGACGGCCAGGACGTATTCGCTCTTTATCCCCTCGGCCTTCATAAATAGCTCTTCGTTTTTGGAGCTGTCGAAGACCACCTGCAAAATGCCCGTCCTGTCCCGTAAGGTTACGAAGATCAGGCTCCCCAGGTTTCTCTTCCTCTGGGCCCAGCCCATTACGGTAACCCTTTCCCCGATGTGGTCAACCCCAACCTGGGTGCAGTAGTGGGTCCTCTTCAATCCCTGCATTGATTCGCTCATGCTTTCCCCTCCGTTATACTTGCGTAAGACTCCTGATTTTATCGACAATTCCTTCCCTGTCAGCAGTGTGCTGTGTACCGTCTGCCATGACTTTTACCGTGTAAAGGCCGCTTTTTATTTCATCTTCCCCTATGATGACCGCCAGCGGAATGCCCAGCTTGTCGGCGTAACTTAATTTTTTCCCAATCTTGCCCTTTTCCAGGTAAACCTCGGCGGCTATGCCGGCTTCCCTTATCCTGACGGCCAGTTCAATGGCATGGCGTTCCGCCCCTTCCATGGGAACCACAAGAACCAGCGCAGGGGTTGACCTTCCCGCCTGCGGAAGCATGCCCGCCTCCCGGAGCTGGTAAAACAGGCGGGTTAAGCCAACGGAAACTCCCACCCCGGGAAGCTTCCTGTCTATGAAGTGGGAGGCCAGGTTGTCATACCTTCCCCCGGAGCATACGCTCCCTATGGACCGGTAGTTGTCGAGCAGGGTTTCGTACACCGTGCCCGTGTAGTAGTCAAGCCCCCGGGCAATAGTGAGGTCTATGCGGTAATTTTTTTCGGGTACGCCAAAGTCCCTGACAAAGGAGCAGACCTGCTCCAATTCCCCTGCACCGGTTAGATAGAGCTCATTCCCCTTTTCCAGGCCCTTAAGCCTTTCAAGCATTTCCCCGGTGCTTCCTTCAATTGCCAGGAATTCAAGGAGCTTATCCACGGCTTCAGCTTTTACCCCTATGCCGTCCAGCTCTTTTATCAGCCCTTCTTTTCCTATCTTCTCCAGCTTGTCAATTGCCCTTAAGACTTCCGTTTTGTTCCCTATGCCCAGCTGTTCAATAAAACCCCAGAGCAGCTTTCTGTTGTTGATTCTTATGGTGAAATCGTCAAAGCCCAAAGCCTTAAAGGTGTTATATATGACGCTTAAAACCTCCGCATCGCTGACGAGGCTTAATTCCCCATTTCCCACAATATCTATGTCGCACTGGTAAAACTCCCTGAAACGCCCTCTCTGAGGCTTTTCCCCCCTGAAGGCCTTGCCTATGTGGTACCTCCTGAAAGGAAAGGTCAGCTCGTGGAAGTGCTGGGCCACGTACCGGGCAAGGGGAACGGTCAGGTCAAACCTTAAAGCCACATCACTGTCGCCCTTGCTAAACCGGTAAATCTGTTTTTCCGTCTCCCCTCCGCTCTTGGAAAGGAGTATTTCCGACTTCTCTATGGTTGGCGTGTCCAGGGGGACAAACCCGAACTTCTCATATGTGTTCCGGATGGTGTCAAGCATCCTGTTGAACACCATCTGGTCCGCCGGCAGGAGTTCCATAAAGCCGGGCAAAATGGACGGTTTTACTCTGTTTCCCTCCATGTCTCTCCTCCATTCTGTTACCGCTCTGTCTTCACACTATAAAGGGGTTGTATGCCCTCTCATACCCTATGCTGGTGGATGTCCCGTGGCCCGGGTACACCCTGATGGCATCATCCAGGGCCATCAGCTTCTCCTTTAAGGACTTTCTCAGGTCTTCCTCGCTGCCGCAGCCCAGATCGGTCCTGCCCACCGCCAGGTTGAAAAGCGTATCTCCCGTAAACACGGCATCTTCCGCCAGGAGGCAGATGCTGCCCGGGGTATGCCCCGGGGTGTGAATCACTTTCATGGTCAAAGAGCCGATCTCAACAGTGTCCCCGTCTTTTAAAAAGACATCAGGCTGCGGGAAGGTGTTTTTCAGGCCGAAGAGCATTGAGCCGTTGAGCCTGGGGTCGCTTAAGAGTTCGGCGTCTTCTTCGTGGGCCATCACCTTTGCCCCTGTCACACTCTTAAGCTCATCCATGCTGAGAATGTGGTCCACATGGGCATGGGTGAGTATGATGCACTCAAGCTCCATTCCCAGTTTTTCCAATACGCTGGTTATTTCTTTTGCAGGCGCGCAGGGGTCGATTACGGCAGCCTTCCCGGCATCTCCCACAGTGTAGCAGTTGGCGCCCAGCATGCCGCAAGTCAAGCGCTGCAGCAGCAACTCCCTTCATCCCCTTCCTTCAGAATTCCCTCTTGCTGTCCAAAAGCAGGGTCACCGGGCCGTCGTTTAAAATCTCCACCGCCATCAAGGCCTGGAATATACCCGTTTCAACCTCCACTCCGAAGCCTTTTGCCTTCTCGACAAACTTCTCATACAGGGCCTTTGCCAGCTCAGGCCTTGCAGCCCTGTCATAACTGGGGCGGCGCCCTTTCCTGCAGTCCCCGTAAAGGGTAAACTGGGAAACCGCCAGGAGGGAGCCTCCCACATCCAGGAGGGACCTGTTCATTTTGCCGTCCTCGTCGTCAAACACCCTTAAGTTCACTATTTTTTCCGCCATGTATTCCGCGTCGCCTTCCTCATCCCCCTGGCCTACCCCCAGGAGGACAAGGAGCCCCTTCCCTATTTTCCCCACTACCTGGCCGTCCACCGTTACTGAAGCCTTTTTCACCCTTTGCACCACGGCACGCATTTCTGCTTCTTCACCCTTTACTGTTTGTTCCTGGTCACCTCAAACACGCTGTCCACTTTCCGTATTCTCTTAATAATCTTATCCAGCTGTTCCGTATTGGTAATCTCCAGGGTCAGGTTCATTACGGCGATCTGGTCCCTGGTTGTCCTGGCGTTGATGGCCTTTAAAGGCACCTTCGCCTCGGCGATGACATTTGTTATGTCCATCAAAAGGGCCGTCCTGTCGTTGGCCATGACAGTTATGTCAACCTTAAAGGCCATGTCCTGGGCCACATACCAGCTTACCTCTATCAGCCTGTCTTCCCCGCCGTTGTTTTGAATGTTGATGCAATCCGTCCTGTGTATGGACACTCCCCTTCCCCTGGTGATATATCCGATTATCTCTTCGCCGGGAACGGGGTTGCAGCACCGGGACAACCTCACCAGGCAGTTTTCTATCCCCTTGACTATTATCCCGCTCTCGGGCCTCTTCTTCCTTCTGCGCTCCTCCCTGCCCGTGGAAGAGTCCCATTCCTGGGCGGAAATCTCCTCGGCCTTAACCGCCTTCCTGTACTCTTCCCTGAGCCTGGTTATAACCTTGTTGACCGAAATTCCTCCGTAGCCTATGGAAGCAAAGAGGTCATCCAGGGTATTTAGGGTGTATTTCTTTAAAACCATATCCACCCACTCGGGTTTGAAAAGCTGGGACTGGGTAAGCCCAAGCCTTTTCAGTTCCCTCTCTGCCAGTTCCTTTCCCCTGGCGATGTTCTCTTCCCTTCTCTCCTTCTTAAACCACTGCTTTATCTTGCTCCTGGCCTGGGAGCTTTTCGCTATCTTAAGCCAGTCCCAACTGGGGCCGTGGACGCTGGATGACGTCAGTATCTCCACAATATCCCCGTTTTTCAGTTCATAGTCCAGGGTCACGATCCTGCCGTTGGCCTTTGCCCCCATCATCCTGTTGCCGATGGCGCTGTGTATGGCGTAGGCAAAGTCGATGGGCGTAGAGCCTATGGGAAGGTTTATCACGTCGCCTTTGGGCGTAAACACAAAGACTTCATCGGCAAAGAGGTCTATTTTCAAATCCTCTACGAATTCCCGGGCATCGCTCATGTCCTTTTGCCATTCCAGAAGCTGCCTTAACCAGGACAGCTTGCTGTCAAGCTCGCTGACGCCCTCCCGCCCCTCCTTGTACTTCCAGTGGGCGGCGATTCCCACCTCGGCCACCCGGTGCATCTCCCAGGTGCGGATCTGGATCTCAAAGGGCTGCCCTTCCGGCCCGATCAGGGTGTTGTGAATTGACTGGTACATGTTGGGTTTAGGCATTGCTATATAGTCCTTGAACCTGTCCGGCATGGGCTTATAGAGCTCGTGGACCAGGCCCAGCACTGCGTAGCAGTCCTTTACCGAATTCACAATCACCCTCACCGCGAAGAGGTCGTATATCTGCTCCAGGGTCCTGTTCTGGTTCACCATTTTCTTGTAAATGCTGTAAAAGTGTTTGGGCCGGCCGTCAATATGGGCCCCCTCAATGCCCAGCTCCTTCACTTTCTCTTTCAGGGTGTTTACGATAAGGGTGATATACGCTTCCCTTTCGTTCCTCTTCTTTGCTATCTTTTCCACCAGGTCATAGTATTTTTCAGGCTCAAGGTACCTTAAGGAAATGTCCTCTATCTCCCACTTTATCTTGGACATACCCAGCCTGTGAGCCAGGGGGGCGTATATTTCCAAAGTTTCTTTGGCTATTTCATACTGTTTTTCCGGGGGCGTATACTTAAGCGTCCGCATGTTGTGGAGCCTGTCGGCCAGCTTTATTAAAATCACCCGGATGTCCTTGGCCATGGCCAGAAACATCTTTCTCAGGTTCTCCGCCTGCAGCTCTTCCTTGGTGGTATAGGGAATCTGTCCAAGCTTTGTGACCCCCTCCACCAGCACGGCCACCTCATCTCCGAAATTCTCCTTTACATGCTCCAGGGTGTAAGCCGTGTCTTCCACTACGTCATGCAAAAGGGCGGCAACTATGGAGGTGATATCCAGCTCCATTTCGGCCAGGATGAAGGCAACCTCAACGGGATGGGTAATAAAAGGCTCGCCTGAAAGCCTCTGCTGGCCGTCATGGGCCGTTTTTGACACTAAATAGGCCTTTTCAACCAGCGAGATGTCTCCTCTCGGGTTGTATTCTTTAATTTTTTCCACAAGTCTGGCGAATTTGTCGGCCATCCAAAAACCTCCATATATAACATAAAGTTTAAGGCACTGAAGGATTTCTCCCAAGAAATGCGGTGCCTTAAACTTAAACCTGTCCTTTTGCGCGACACGCCGCAGTCTTAAAAAGGCTTTAAACCATTGGATTGGCTTCAGCCGGCAGCCTACAGCACCACCACCGACTCCACCCTGTAGTCCTTAAGCCTCTCCCGGCCTTTCAAGAACCCGAGTTCAACAAAGAAAACCAAACCCAACACCTTTCCCCCGAGTTTTTCTACCAGCTTAATGTTTGCCGCCATGGTTCCGCCGGTGGCCAGCAGGTCATCCACTATTACAACCCTCTGGCCCGGTGTAATGGCGTCCTCGTGGATCTCCAGCACGTCGGTGCCGTATTCCAGCTCATACTCAACCTGTACGGTTTTATAAGGCAGCTTCCCCTTCTTTCTTATGGGGACAAAGCCCTTGCCGGTAAGATAGGCCAGCGGAGCCCCGAAAACAAATCCCCGGGATTCGGGCCCCACCACCAGGTCAAATGGACCAAGGTCCAGCATTTTCTGTTTCATGGAGTCAAGGGTCTCCCTGAAAGCCCCGGCGTCCTGCAGCACCGTGGTTATGTCAATGAAATCGATGCCTTCCTTGGGAAAGTCCATCACATGCCTTAATTTCGCTTTTAGATCCACGCTCATTCCCCCTCACCCGCGTATTCCGCCCCAAAGCCACGCTGAAAAACCAGGTCCCGCTGCTCAGTGAGACTTAATTATAAGATATCACCACGCAAAAGCGGCGTCAACTTTAACTTCAGACCTTCCGGGAGCGTTAATTCCCCCGGCAGCCCTGCTGGTTTTCAAGTGTTTTAAGAGCCTGATAAATTTTGGACTTTTCTATGCTTACCTTCTCCCGGCCCGTGTAAACACCGGTAATGAGTACGCTTTCGGCGTTCACCTTCGCAACTTTTACAAGCCCCAGTTCCTCAAAAATCTCCAGGCACTTCTTGACCTTAAAATAGTTTATTCCCGGTGAACCCTCGGCGTTCATATTGTCTGCCAGCGCGCACAGGTCCAGCATCAGCGCGCCGTCTTTGCACCGGGCCCTTAAAAACCTGTATACCGCCTCAAAGTCGCCCCTTTCGGGGACAACGGAAGCCGTGTCAAACACCGGTTCCTCATCATTGGGGCAATAACAGACTTCTCCATGGCCTGTTTCATCCAGCAGCCTTCTTAAGTAGGTCCCGCTCACCCATGGGCCATAGAGCACAAGCCTTTCACATCCGTCAAGCCTAATCCGGCCGGGAATGGGATTGACAAGCACCCGTATGGCGGCCTCTTCTGCCCCTTCACAGCTATTATAGCAAACTCTGACGTCTTTTTTAATATTTATATAGAATCTTGAAAACAGCTTTTGAAGGCTATTCATGCTCCTTAACGAGTTGACAAGTATGGCCGTCTTTCTCCCCTCCGAAGCCTGGGAAAGGAAGTTATCAATGCCGTAAGCCGGGCCAAGGGACTCTTCCAGGGCTTCCGCCGCCCTATGGCCGTAAGACAGGTCCAGGCACCTGTCAAGGGAAATGTAGTATAAATGCTCCGCGCTTTCCCACCAGTTGCACCTGACATCCCTTAAGTTGAGCTGCAGCCTCTCATACCCGTTCCAGCGGTCCACTTCCAGGGAACAGGCCACATCCACCTTTTCATACCTGTTAAGGGTTAAAGCCATTTCTCCCATGCCGAATCCGATGGCGGGCTGTATATTGTCCCCTCTGCCCAGCTTTAACCTGAGATGCCTGTTGCCGCCTACAGGCCTTGCCTCATACACCACAAGTCTGTCATACTCAAACACTGGGGCGGGGTTGCCCACGCCGAAAGGCTCCAGCCTTTCAAGCTCCTTCGCCAGCCCGAGATTCACCTCGGCGGGGCCTATTACCGCGTCAATTTTCAGCCTGGGCTTTAAGGTATCCTCCTCCATTACGGAAGCGGCATAGCGGTTAATGGCGTCCCTGAAGCCGGGTATGTCGCAAACCCTTAAGGTCAGCCCTGCCGCCAGTACATGCCCGCCGTACTCTGAAAGCAGTCCGCTGCATGAGTCCAGGGCTTTGAAAAGGTCGAAACCTTCCACGCTCCTGCCCGAGCCCCTGGCATACCCGTCCTTGTCGCATGAAATCAGTATGCAGGGCTTGTAGTACCTGTCCACCACCTTTGAGGCCACAATCCCTATCACTCCGGGGTGCCAGTCCTCTCCCTCAACCACAATTACTTTTTCCCCGCAGAGTTCCCCCTTCTCCTCTATCTTTTCAATCACCTGGCCCAAAATTGCCGTCTCGGTGTCCTGCCTCAGCCTGTTGTCCTCCTGGAGCTCCAGCGCTATCCTTTCAGCTTCTTCCTCGTCTTCGGTAATAAAGAGCCGTACGGCTTTTGAAGCGCTGTCCATCCGGCCTGCGGCGTTTATGCGGGGCGCCAGGATAAAAGCCGCGGCCCAGGGCGTAATGGGCCTGTCTTCCAAACCACTGGCCTTTATAAGCTGCCTTAACCCCGGATTTGACGAACTGGCCGCCCTTTCCAGCCCATACCTCACAATGGTCCTGTTTTCATCCAGCAGGAGCACAATATCCGCCACGGTACCCAGCGCGACCATATCCATGAAGTCAAGGTATGCCTGGCCTAAAGACAGGTCGTTACAGACGGCGGTTATCAGCTTAAAGACCACTCCCACTCCTGCCAGTTCCCTGAAGGGATAGGCGGAATCAGGCCTTGTAGGACTGACTACCGCCAGGGCCTTTGGAAGGACTTCCTTGCACTGGTGGTGGTCCGTAATTATAACATCGGTTCCTTTTTTGACGGCAAGGTCCACCTCTTCCACAGCGGTGATGCCGCAGTCCACCGTTATCAGGAGGGAGCTGCCCCCTGAAAGCGCCTTTTCCACCGCCTCTGTGGAAAGGCCGTAACCTTCTCCCAGCCTGTCGGGAATGTAGTAGCCGGTGTCGCACCCCAGGGAGGTCAAAAACCTGTACAGGATTGACACAGCGGTTATTCCGTCCACGTCGTAATCCCCGTATATGGTCACCTTCTCCTTATCCTTTATCGCCTTTTTTATCCTCTCCACGGCCCTGTCCATGTCCTTCAAAAGGAAAGGGTCATGGAGGTCTTCAAGCCTGGGGTTTAAAAACCTGGCCGCAGCCTCCGGGTCCCTTATCCCCCGGTTTAACAAAACCTTTGCGGTAACGGGAGAAATCCCGGCAGCACTGCCCAATCTCCTTATTTCTTCCTCGTTAAAGTCATTTACTATCCACAGCATGTCTCGTCGCTTATCCCCTTGTCTTCGGCAAAGCTTTTCCACCGGCCTGTTTTCCCCATACCCCACCCATCCGCCCAACATGGGACGGCTGTATTTAAGAGAAGCCCGGCGAAGGCAAAGGCCGGCTGTTTCATCTATCTTGATTCTATCCCCACAGCGGCGGCTGTGTCAAACACCGGCGGGAGTTACGTTTTTATCGCCTGGAGCTCTCTTTTCTTTATCTTCCTCCTAAATTCCTCCAACCACCTGCTAATAGTTTACACTACCCGGTTCTTCCCGACTATCGGGCCTCGCTTACGACGCGCTTCCGGTTGTTCCTTGGAACACATGGGGAGACTATGGACGCCGGGCCTGACTTGCAATCCACTTTTATCTGTCCTATGAAACCCATGACGGGGCTATTGATGCCGGGCTTCACCCTGTGATGCGCCTTCAGCCCTTTCCCCGCCGAAAGAAAAAAGCCGGCCATGGGGCCGGCGTACAGCGCCTAATATGGCAAAGACGGCTGCTGTCCTGAAAGTATAATGGCCATCTTTTTATAAAACTCAAAGAGCTGCCCCTTCGGTTTAATTTCAGGGCAGCTCCTGGCTGTTTTCTGAATTTGCCTTTAAGCGTCCAGGCCCACAAAAGACACCAGGAATTTCCCGTTCTCCTTTACAAGTTCGAAGTTCTCCTGGTAATCCGCGTCGTCTTCCGAGGAGGTGTCGTTTAACCGCACAAACACCAGGTATAAATCCCCTTCTTTGGCCACATTGGTAATTTGGGTAAAGACCACCTCTCCCTTTTTATCCTTAACCAGCTCTTCCGCGTGTTTTGCAAATTCCTGGGTGCATGCGTTCCTGATCCATTCCACGTCCCCCCGGTACTGGGCTCGGACAAAGTCGATTACCAGCGCCTGGATAGTATACCTCTCCTCCTCGGAAACGGTGTCGGAGGTATTTACCTGGACGATTTCCACGTCCTTAATCTTTTTAATCTCCAGCTTTAAAACTTCATTTTCCTTTTCTATCTCCTCCACCTGCTGCTTCAGCTGGTCATTTTCTTCCCGGGCTTCCACCATACTCTTAACCAGCGGGAAGCGGGGGGCAATACTGGCGGCAAAGGACGGAAAAGCCAGTATTGAACAGGCCAAAACGGCAACCGTCATGCAAAAACAGGCAGCCATTGCCGGAAAGAGCTTTCCGGGTACCCATTTTCTTTTCACAGCCCTTTTGCCTATCTCCTTTTTGCTCATGGCCAGAACCTCCTTTCCTATATTCACCCAATCTTCCATGTTTCTAATCCTTTCTATGACATAGCCGCTTTCCTGAAGCTCTCTCATGCAAGAGTCACAGTTCTCCATATGCCTTTCAAACAGTTCTCTTTCGGATGGGCTAATTTCGCCCATTATATACGCTTCAATCATATCCCGGAATCGGCGGCAGGACATATTCACACCTCCATCTCATAGCCTTTGCACAGCTTTTTCCTGAGCTCTTTCAAGGCGTTGTTAAGTCTTGACTTCACGGTGCCTTCGGGGCAGCCCTGGACGGCGGATATCTCTTTTATGGATAAACCCTGGTAGTACCTTAGAATTACAGCCGTTCTGGCCTCCTTGTTTAAGGAAAGGATTGCCCTGGCCAGGTCAATCCCCTCAGGGCTGAAGCCCATCTCGTCCGTGCCCTTCTCAACGGCTTCCCCGATTACCAGATTTTTGCTTTTGCGGTAATAGTCCATGCACTTGTTGACCAGTATCCTGTTTATCCAGGTTCCGAACCTGGAAAGGTCTTTGACACGCTTTATACCGGTGAACACCTTGATAAAAGTCTCCTGGCATATATCCAGGGCGTCCCAGCTTGAGTGGGTTATTCCGAAGGCGGTAAAATACAGCCGGTCGTGGTACTTCTCCACTATTTTCGCAAAAGCTTCCCTGTCGCCTTTTTTTACGGCCTCCAGTAGTTCCAGTTCTTCCAAATTCCACCCTCCCCAAGCTCTGAATCTATAAAATAGACGCCTTGAAATTGAAAAAGGTTCAATAAATTTTCAGGACAGTCGTCCGGTTAAGAGGATGCAAAAAAAGGACCGCTGAAACGGTTCTGAAAGTCCGCTGAATCCTGTAAAGAAACTAAGCCAGCATTAAAAGGCTTACTGCCATTATCCCCATGCCTATGACAAAGCCAAGCATCGAGGTGTGGTGTTTGCCGTATTCCCTGGCCGCCGGCAGGAGCTCATCCAAAGAA
>JAKOSZ010000127.1 GCA_029776555.1 Bacillota bacterium
CTAATCTGCAACCTGTTAAAACACCGATCCTGTCCAACAATTCAGCTTCTGTGGAATTTACTTTTGCAAAGTGGAAATTACCTTTTCAATTGACCGTTAATCCGGGCTAAAAAGCTTAAAACACGGCTTTTCGGCGAAGGTTGGCCGGCTGCCCGTGAAAGACAATTTTGCCGTAAGATAAAGGGCGTCAGCTTAACGGCATACGGGCTCTCTTTCGGGAAGACGGGAAAGAAAAAAAGAACAAAAGCCATACAGCTTCTCTTTGTCGTAAAAATATGATTAATATGGTATAATATCCGGTAAAACAGCGTGAAGTATCAGATGGGGATGCTTGGAAGCTTTAGGTTTTGTCAGGAGATTCCTCACCGGACGGCATTGTGTAAACGGGCAACAGCGCTTCATACTAATATGATATTTCAAAGGAGAGACGGTATATGGCAGCTGAAGTGAGAACAAGGTATGCTCCCAGTCCGACGGGTTATATGCATATCGGAAACCTGAGGACTGCCCTGTACGAATACCTTATAGCCAGGAAGTACAACGGAAAATTCATACTGAGGATTGAGGACACCGACCAGCAAAGGTATGTGGAAGGAGCCGAGGAAGCTGTTTTTAAAACACTGAAAATGGCCGGTATTCGGCATGACGAAGGGCCGGACATAGGCGGGCCTTACGGGCCCTATGTTCAAAGCCAGAGGAGGCATATCTATATTGAGTATGCCAGAAAGCTGGTAGAATCAGGGAACGCTTATTACTGTTTTTGCGCCCCTGAGCGCCTGGCCGAGTTAAAGAGGGAGCAAGAGGCCAAAGAGCTTCCCATCAAGTATGACAGGCGGTGTTTAAGCCTTTCAAAGAGTGAAATTGAGAAGAAACTGGCCGATAATGTGCCGTACGTCATAAGACAAAAGATGCCCGATACCGGGACTACCTGCTTTGAGGATGTGGTATACGGTACCATAACCGTGGACAACAGCATACTGGAAGACCAGATTTTAATCAAGTCCGACGGTTTGCCCACGTACAACTTTGCCAATGTGGTGGACGACCACCTGATGAAGATTACCCACGTTGTGAGGGGAAGCGAATACCTGTCTTCCACGCCCAAGTACAACCTCCTGTATAAGGCCTTCGGCTGGGAGATACCCACATATATACATGTGCCGCCGGTTATGAAAAACGCCACGGAGAAACTCAGCAAGAGGAAAGGGGATCCCTCCTTTGAAGACCTGGTGGAAGAGGGCTACCTGGTGGAAGCCATTGTAAACTTTGTGGCCCTGCTGGGCTGGAGCCCGGGAGGCGACCGGGAGATATACTCTCTTAAGGAGCTGGAGCAGATATTTGATATTAAGGGGATAAACAAGGCCCCGGCCATATTCGACATGAACAAGCTCAAATGGATGAACGGGGAGTATATAAGGAAAATGCCTCCCAAAGAGTTTCACCAAATGGCCAAACCCTATTACAGGGGAGTCATCAGCAGGGACATTGACCTGGAAAAACTGAGCGGCCTGCTCCAGGTCCGGACGGAAGTGTTAAGCGAGATACCGGCGAAGATTGATTTTATTGAAAACCTTCCCGAATACGACATTAGCCTTTATGAACACAAGAAGATGAAGACTACTCCGGAGGGCTCACTGGCCAGCCTCAGGGAAATGCTTCCGGTGCTGGAAGGGGTATCGGACTGGAATGAAGAGGTGCTAAAGGATGTCCTGCTTCAGCTTGCCCGGAAACTGGGGGTTAAGAACGGCCAGATTCTGTGGCCTTTGAGAACGGCCATAACCGGTAAGGAGGTTACACCGGGCGGGGCTATTGAAATGGCCTATATACTGGGGAAGGATGAAACTTTAAGGCGTGTGAAAATTGGGATTGAGAAACTAAGCAGCAGCTTATAAGGAATATAGCCTGCGTTTTACTGAAAAGGAGGAGTGGCAATGGAAAATGAAGATAAGTTGGAGTCAAAACCCTATTCCAATTTTATCCAGGACATAATAGATGA
>JAKOSZ010000128.1 GCA_029776555.1 Bacillota bacterium
CCACCCCGCGTGCTGGTTCAGGCCGAACGACAGAGCCGGGAGCTGGCGAAGCACCCCAGGGTGTCATCACCGGTATAACGTAGTGCCCTCCGTGCCTTGTCCTTCGGCTCAGACCCTCACGCTGGACATAGTAGGGCTTGCAGTCTTACCGCACGCCCACGACTTCAGTCGTGGGTCTATGACCAGGCAGGCAGACCTTCCCCTGCGGTTTGATCTCTAGCTTCATCGTTCGGGCCCCCTTGTGCTTGTATTTTGTAGCGATAATAGCTTGTAGCAGGAACACTCTTTTCTGCGACATTAACTTGGGTCCGTGAGATTACGTGGGTTTGGGTGGCGATCCGGGGTCCAAAGAGGTCAAAGTAGGCATCGAGCAGTAGTTGGATGTCTTTGACTGACTTTGATATTTCCCTTGCTTCTTGATTTAATGCTTTTAGTGTCTCTTTCTTTTCCGCAAGGAGACAGATATATTTAGCCAATTGTGGATCATCGATAAATACCCCGTCGTCTTCTTCTTTTATCCAGTTGCTCCAGCAATTTTTCCGCCATGGGCATACAGCAGTGTAATGCTGTGAAACGATGTAACACGGCGGGCTGTGGGGTACATCGTTTTCCCTTGCCGGCGGTATGCCGATGTCTAGAGAATCCCGGAGTTTAACGAGCCTTTCATGGAGGCTCTCCATGTAGTCACGAGGATATGATCTGACCATTTCTCCGGTTTCTTCTGCGATAACATGGTATTTATCGTCCGAGGGCTGGAAGTGGAAAATGACCGGTCTATTTGTTTCCGGGTCAACGAATGTTTCCCGGAAAAAATAGACCAGCTGCCCCGATGGTTTGAGAAAGTGGTACTTGTGCCACCACAAAAGACGCAAGAGCAGTTGGTCTACATGATAATCAACAGGCAGGTAATTTCTGCTGCTGATGGAAACCGACTTTACTTCAACATCGGTTTCTAGTTCAGGGACCCATATATCGGGGTGGGCTGTTACCGGGGTCCCGTCAATATTGAGAATGTCAGGGGAGGAAAGGTTGAACTGGCACTTTATTTCGCCCTGATAGTGCTCTGCCCACGCCTGGACAAGCCCGGCTTCTATGACATGGCCCAGCTGGGCCACGCCCTCTAGGCCGGCCTTACCATCCGGGTCCTGGGGCTGGTATTCCGGTTCTTCGGGATACAGCGCATTCATGATCCGATAAAATTGTTCCCGAAGGCATGTACCCACCCCCGAGGGCCTGATGTGGGCCGGGTTGAAGTTTTTTTGTGTTGCCTCCCTTGCTTTCGCAAGGAGGTAAGCGCTGGATACTAGGGACATTGGGCTATCCTCCTTTCCCATCTGAAACGTGGTGCAAACCCCTCATTCCAAGGGTGTGCCGGCACGAATACCGGCACTATGTGCTGTAAGGGATTTATGTGTTTTGGGTCGTCTTCTACTACCAAGGCGGGAGAGTTTTTTAATACCCAATTTGTTTTGAATGGTGTTGTGATGACAGGCCCCTTGGGAAATTTATTTAGGTTTAACCACTTTATTGAAATATCTTTTGTCCATTCGGGGCGGGAGGTGAGGTAGACTATTTCCCACCCCTGGCTTACAACTCGGTTTAATGCTTTTGCGGAGCCCGGGAAGGGCTCCGCAAAAAGAAATATCTCCCGGGCGATCCGGTTTTTCGGATTGGCCCAAAAGGAGGGGGGTGTGGCGGGATGGTAGAGTATCGAAGGATTGGGCACCGGGCCGAAAATATCTTCTATTGCTTCGTTGACCTTTGCTATGGTGTTGCAAAGATCAACGGCGATCAGTTTAGTTTTAGTTAGCTTGGAGTGATTAGAAGAAATCAATGTCGTCAAAGTTGGGAAAGTCATCCTCCCCTCCTCCTTTATCTGTTGTGGCTGTGGCGTTTGTTCCCTTGCCGCTGCCGTTATTACCATTGCTGGGACCGCCTAAAAACTCTACTTCCGAAGCGATAACTTCGGCGGCTATCCGGTCGATTCCTTCGGAATCTTTATACCGCCGAAGCTGAAGGCGGCCCTCAATAGCAACCTTTCTACCTTTGCTTAGATGCGCGGCACAGATTTCCGCTAACTTGCGCCAAGCAACAATGCGGATAAAATCCGCCTCCCTTTCGCCCTGCTGATTGGAAAAGGGGCGGTTAACCGCAACGGTGAAGTTGGCAACCGGGATTTCATTGGTGGTATACCGCAGTTCCGGATCTGTGGTTAGATTGCCGATTATAATTATTTTGTTCATAAAAGAACCTCCTTGAGCTCCCGCCACCCACGGGAGCTTTTTGTTTTTTGGCCCTATACGGGTGGAGGCCGGTTTGGGCAAGTGTTGGTTAAGCGATCTTTTTGGGCGCAGGGTTATTGATCTCGATGATTCGAACCCTGCCCCCCTGGACGATCCGGGCGGTCAGGACCGTTTGCCCGGATTTGAATTTTCTAATTTTGCCTGCTGCCAGCAGGCAAGAATTATTTGACATTTTCCTGTTCCCTCCTTTGTAAAGGCTGTAAAGGCACAACGTTGGTAGTATCTGCTTTAATAACAAGCAGAAATAACAAGCAGAACCGGGTAGTCGTTGTCCATGACACCCGTCGGCAATTCGGGTGCATGGGCGGGCTTGTTTTTGGTTATGCTGTCAAGGGTCATTGGCGGCCTGTCGAGTATTGTCACTTTCATTAGTGTTTTTGGTGAAACTTCTTGCAAGACCGCTGCCGCCTCGTCTGACCAGCCGAGGAGCCAATAGATTTTTTTTGTTTGTGGCTCCATGGCTGTTCTGAAGACCTTGATACCGTTGTTGGTGTTCCAATGGGAACCCTTGGATCCGATAATGACCTCTATCTCTTTCAGACCATCTTGATCATTTTGATCTTGATCATTTTGATCTTGATCGTTGTGATTGGCGTTCCTGGTACTGGTGTTGCTGTTGATATTATTGCTAGCGCTTCTTTGTGTCGGCTGCCTGGTGTGTCTGTTGTGGGTTCCCCGGCTTTCTTCCTGGTAATCTTGACTGTCGGGGTCGTCCGCATTGAAGTCAACGCTAAAGACGTTAAACATATAATATTTGAGCGCATAAGTCAATGCGGCCCCCTTTGCCTTAGCCGGGTCGTCGTTCCAGCCAATAACGTGGATGGTGGCTTTCAGATTGTCATCCGGATCGTCAGCATTTATCCAGATGACGTCTAGATCAGCCCTGTAGACGAACAAAAGACGTTCGCCATACCTTGTTTTAACGAGTTCCTTTTCAACTTCCACATTTTTTTCCTCTAGTATGTGGAAGTTGACTCCGAACTCGTTCATGAGCGGACACAAGGCCTGCCACAGATCGTCAAGCCTTGCGAATTTATACTTGACCTCTAGGCTGTGCCGCTCTTTTTCTATTTTTGGCATTAACCGACGTATTTGCAGCAATTTTTGCTGCAATGTCAGTTTTTCAGCCATTTCCTATCCCTCCTTGTCCCTCCTTGATCCTTGAATGGAAATTGGCAGGATTGCACCCACCAGCCGCTCCTTTTTGTCTCCCCCCTTTCTGGAGCAAGTTGGTCTGACAGGAAGCCATCCTCCTTTCGTCAGCGGGGAGACATAGCACCCCCCTGCGGGGGGTTTTATGCCCCCCGCAGGGGATTATTAAAAAAAACAGATCTGGAGATAAGCCCAGATCTGTTTTTGTGTAGTTTTGTGATACTTTACAACCAGGGGCTTGTTGCCCTGGTTTTGGTGTCCGGAAGATTAAATTCCGGGTGAATAACTGTATATAAAAACATAGTTATATATTTTGATAAATTTTGTGAAAGTAAATGTTTGCTGTTTATAAAGTGCCTGCTTAACCAGTGCGGATTGGCTTCCGCATATGCCCCGTGATGGGGCATTTCGGGCGGTAGCCAGCCGGCCTTCGTCAGTGCGGAATATGTTGCTGTCTCATCTCCTAGCGTTCATTATTTTAGGGGGGCGAACATGTGTTCTAGCTCCCTTTTAGTTCCGGAAGATACAACTATATTTCTTTACTTGGCCTAGGGATGGGCCTTTCATCCCTATCAGTAATCTCTATCCACGCTTCTATGGCATCAAATGCCATAGCAAGCGCTTCTTCGGGTGTGTCTCCGACTGGTTTTACTTGCGTAGCCTGGCTTCCGTCTACACCCTAAAGCAGCAGGATGTTTCGGCCTGGCGTCACCGGGGGCTTCATCAGAACGGGAATGTGCCGGGATTTCGCCCTCCCGGCGGGGTGTGGATTATGGCTTCCGCCGACATCCCCTTAAAAGGGGATGTTTCGCCGGGGAGCCGCCCCGGCTCATCGGGGCGGATTAAATATCCACCACCTGCCCCAGTGAACATTCGTCAGCCTGTGATACTTTGGCGAGTGAGCAGGCTCTATTGTTGGATTGAATTGATAAGCATTTCTTTTACAGTCGCCAATCTTTTGCTATTCCTGCGCTGTTTTAGGTTATATAAGTGATTACTAATAATTTGGAGTTTTGCGTTTGATAATACTTTGTTGCCATTAAGCTCAAGAGCGATGTCCCATAAGTAATTTAAATTTTCGGATTGCCGAATTTTATCAAGTTGTGATTTTAGATGAGAAACGCTTAAATTATACGTTGCCTGTGTTATCATTACTTTCCTCCTTTCTGCCGGGAAACACTCCCGGCGGGGGCTGATGGACTACTCTATCCACTCGGCCAGATCTTGGCCGATTGCCTCGGCGGCCTCTTGGAGGATGTCGCCGGGCACAACGACCTCCCAGTCGGGGTCAAGAGTGCCGGCGACCCTCTGGTCGTACCCGGGGAGACTCTCGAGGACTGCGTAATCCGCATAGCCGCTCTCCTTGTCCCACCGGGACCAGCGCATCCACCGGATAACAATTTTGCCAGTCTGGGTCTGGTAGATCCGGTAGTCGAAACCCCTGTCGTCCCGGGACGCTAGCTGGCCCGTATATACAGTCCCTTCGGCCAGCTTGCGGCCCAGGAATTTGACCGGCCGGGTGTCGCTATCCCCTTGCGGCCGCCAGACTCCTACTTTGAGGGTGATTTCCTCGAACCCTCTTTTTCTGGCTTCCTCCGTGGCGACAAGCCGCCGCAGGGCCTCCGCTATTGTGGCGGAGAGATTGTCTCCGCCGAGCTGTTCGGCCTTCTCGAACAGCTCAACATCCTCTTCCCTAACATAGATGGTCTTGTTTGGCACAATAAGACCTCCTTTGTTTGTTTATTTTTGCCGGGAAAACCCTCCCGGCACGAAGCATATTCCCGCCCGGGCACCCAGTGCCCGCCGGTGACCAACCGGCCAGGGTCGCTTTTTCGGTGTTCCCCTCCGCCTGCC
>JAKOSZ010000129.1 GCA_029776555.1 Bacillota bacterium
ATGGAGTTTTACAGGGACGCCGGCATAAAGGCTGTGGGGGATGTCTACGATGAAAAGGACCAGCCTTCCGTGGTCAAAAGGCTTCTGGTCAGGCACAACCCGGACATACTTGTGGTCACCGGGCATGACAGCCTGAAGAAAAACTCCAACCCGAGAAATTTGGACAATTACTCCAATTCCGCTTATTTTATTCAGTCCGTCAAGGAAGCCAGAAGCTACGAGCCCAGCAGGGATAAGCTGTGCGTATTTGCCGGAGCCTGCCAGTCCTATTTTGAGTCGATTATGAACGCGGGCGCCAACTTTGCCAGTTCACCCGGCAGGATCATGATAAATGCCCTGGACCCGTCCATCGTGGCCAACAAGGTGGCTTACACCGCGAGCACCGCCTTCGTTTCCCCTGCCGAAGTGGCAAGGGCCACAATTTCCGGCGAAAAAGGCATCGGAGGAATAAGGTCCAGGGGACAAATGAAAAGCCGATAGGCAAAAAAGAGCATTCCCCGGGAAGTTTTTCTCCCTGGAAATGCTCTTTTTTTTTCTCCGTATGCCTGTAAGATATGCCTATATGCGTTCGGGGGATGTGAGCCCGATAAGCCAAAGCCCGTTGGACAAAACTATCCTGGCGGCGTCCACCAGGGCCAGCCTGGCGGCCCTTAAGGCTTCGTCCTCCACAAGGATCGGGTGCTCGTGGTAAAAGCGGTTGAAGGCCTGGGCCACTTCCACCAGGTAGCGGGTTATTACGGAGGGCTCGTACTCCCCGGAAGCCTCCCTGACTTTTTCCGGGAACCTGTAAAGGGCCATGGCCAGCTCGTATTCTTCCTTCGTGTCAAGCAGGCCGGCGTCAAAGGAATTCCCGGGGGTATAACCCGCCTTCTGAAGCACGCTGCAGGTCCTGGCGTGGGTATACTGGACGTAGGGCCCCGTCTCCCCGTCAAAATTCAGGGCCTCCTCCCAGGAGAAGGAAATGTCCTTGATCCTGCTGCTGTACAGATGGCTGAAAATCACGGCGCCCACGCCCACCTGCCGTGCAACCTCGTTCTTATTCTCCATGCCCGGGTTTTTCTCCTCAATTATTTCAAGGGTTTTCTTTACAGCTTCCGTAAGCAGGTCTTCCAGCAGCACCACCTGGCCTTTCCTTGTGGCCAGCTTCTTGCCTTCCAGGCTTACGGTCCCGAAGGGGACATGGACTATGTCCTTTGCCCACCGGTAGCCCATGAGCTCAATCACCTTTATCCACTGCCTGAAGTGGAGGATCTGGGTTGCCCCCACCACGTATACGCACTTGTGAAAATCATAGGCCTTTTTCCTGTACAGGGCGGCCGCTATATCCCTGGTGGCGTACAGGGTGCTGCCGTCCTTTTTCAGTATGAGGAAGGGGGGCATGCCATAGGGTTCCAGGTCCACAATCCGGGCGCCTTCGCTCTCTTTGAGCAAATTCTTGCTCCTGAGCTCTTCCACCACATCCCAGACCTTGTCAACATAGAAGCTCTCGCCGGCGTATGAGTCGAATTCAATGCCCAGGATGCGGTAGACCCTTTTAAACTCCTCCAGGCTTATGTTCTTGAACCACTGCCAGAGCTCCAGGGCTTCCCTGTCTCCCTTCTCCAGCCTGGCAAACCAGTTCCTGCCCTCGTCCTCCAGGGAGGGGTCCTTTTCAGCCTCCTCATGGAACCTGACGTAGAGGTCCATGAGCTCTTTTATCTGGTCCCTCTCCACCCTTTCCCTGCTGCCCCATCTCCTGTACGCCGCTATGAGCTTCCCGAACTGGGTGCCCCAGTCTCCCAGGTGGTTTATGCCTACCACATTGTACCCCAGGAACTTAAATATCCTGCACAGGGAATGCCCTATTATGGTTGACAGCAAATGGCCGATGTGAAAAGGCTTCGCAATGTTGGGCGCCGAGTAGTCCACTACTATGGTTTTGCCCTTCCCCTCCCAGGAGGAGCCAAAGCTCTCCCTTTCTGTCAGCACCTGTTTTAAGACATCGGAAATCACTGCGCTCCTCTTAAAAAAGAAATTGAGATAGCCGGAAACGGGCTCCACTCTCTCTATGTACCTGGAAATGGGGATTTTGTTCGCCAGTTCCCGGGCAATGTCCGCCGGAGGCTTCCTGAAAATCCGGCTCAGCTTAAAACAGGGAAAGGCCAGGTCCCCCATCTCCGGGCTGGGGGGTTGTTCCAGCATACCATATATCTGCTCCACGTCCATGTCTTCCAGCAGTTTGGCCAGAATTTCGGCGATTTCCCTTTTTAAGTCCAGCATTCCCATTCCCCTCTTTTAAATTTTTCTGCAAAATTACCTGGCAACTCTTAATATGTGCTTTAACATCCTGTAATAACATTGCATGTGATTTAATTAAATGTGTGACGTTGTGTTGCGTTGTGTGTACAATTCATATTTTATAATGATAACACATAGCTTGAAAAAACTGAAGCCTTTAAAAGCCGGGACCTGACCCTTTTAAACATAAATTTTTAGGGGGCTGAAGATTCCTCTTTGCCCCCTTTTACACTGCTCAATGAATACTCCGCCTATTCGGTCCTGCTCTGGTGCATGGAAAAAAGCTCAGGGAAGTACTGGCTTGCCAGCCACTCCATTTCCGAATCCCCCATAACGGTGGTCCTCCCCGACTCATACTCCTTGTCTATCCACTCCTTTATCCTGGCCACCCTCTCGTCCTTCTTGTCTATGGCGTTTTCGCCCTTTAAGAGGAAGTAGCTGTTCAGCCAGGCTGCAATGCCGGCCAGGCCCGAATGGGCATCCACCGCCACCACCGGCGGCCTTCCCAGGAGCTTGGTGGTGTCGAAAATGTTGTAAATCTCTTCGCCCTTCAAAAGGCCGTCGGCATGGATGCCCGCCCTGGTGGCGTTAAAAGCCCTGCCCACAAAGGGGGTCCTCGGGGGGATTTCGTAATTCAACTCGTTTTCAAAGTATTCGGCTATTTCGGTTATTACTTTTAAGTTTAAGTTTTTGCCGTTGCCCCTCAGCTGTATATACTCAATGACCATGGCCTCCAGGGGAGTGTTGCCCGTCCTCTCCCCGATTCCCAGCAGGGCGGTGTTTACCGCCGCCGCCCCGTAGAGCCATGCGGTGGTGGAATTGGTGACAGCCCTGTAAAAGTCGTTGTGCCCGTGCCACTCCAGCCACTCCGACGGCACGCCCCCGTAGTTGAGAAGGCCGTATATTATCTGGGGAACGCTCCTGGGCAGGGCTATCCCTGGTATGGAAACCCCAAGTCCCAGGGTATCGCATGCCCTGATCTTAACCGGTATGCCGGCTTCCTTCGAGAGCTCCATAAGCTTGTTCACAAAAGGCAGCACAAAGCCGTAAAAGTCGGCCCTGGTAATGTCCTCCAGGTGGCATCTGGGGATTGTATTCTCGGAGAGGGCCTCGGAAACAATGCCGAGGTAGGTTTCCATGGCCTTGGACCTGTTCATCTTAAGTTTTTTAAATATGTGGTAATCGGAACAGGACACCAGTATCCCCGTCTCTTTTATCCCCAGCTCCCTGACAATGCGGAAGTCCTCTTTCCTGGCCCTGATCCAGGCCGTGACCTGGGGGAAGTCGTAACCCTTTTCCATGCACTTTGTTAAGGCCTCCCTGTCCTTTTTCGTGTAGACAAAAAACTCCGACTGCCTGATTGTCCCGCTGCCGTTGTCCAGCTTGTGGAGAAGGTCAAAGAGGCGGCATATTTCCTCCACTTTGTAGGGGGAACGAGCCTGCTGGCCGTCCCTGAAGGTGGTGTCGGTGATATAGAGCTCTTTCGGCACATGCATGGGCACAATGCGGTGGTTGAACACCAGCCTTGGGATCTCGTTATAGGGGAAGATGTTCCTGAACAGGTTGGGTTCCTCCACATCCCGAAACTGGAATTCGATTTCCATCATCCTGTTAAACTCGTTAAACTTGACGTTCATACTTACCCTCCTTGCTGCCTTAAGCCTGGGACCCTTTGTCTTTAGCCTGCCGGCAATCAGTTTTCCACTTCAAATATTTCGCCCTGCCAGTTCCTCAAAACCGCCCTGTCCTTTCCTATATACAGGAGGTAGTTGGGCAGGAGCGGTGTTTTGCCCAGCCCCTTGCTTCCGTTGACTATATAGGTCGGGATGGCAAGGCCGGAAGTTCTCCCCCTGAGGGACTCCATTATCTCCAGGCCTTCCTGCACCGTCACCCAGAAGTGGGAAGTTCCCCTGACGGTCTTGGGGTGGAAAATGTAGTAGGGCTTTACCCTTATGGCAAGCAGGGCCTGGTTTAGTTTCCTTACCACATGCCTGTTGTCGTTTACGCCTTTTAAGAGCACCATCTGGTTCCCCAAGGGTATGCCCGCGTCGGCCAGTATTTCGCACGCCCTTTTCGACTCCCGGGTGATTTCTCTCGGGCTGTTAAAGTGGGTGTTTACATACACCGGGTGGTACTTTTTCAACACTTTCACCAGTTCCCGGGTAATCCTCTGGGGCAGCGTAACCGGAGTCCTGCTTCCAAATCTTATTATTTCCACATGTTTAATGCTTCTTAACTCCGAAAGTATCCATTCTATCTGGGAGTCTTCCAGGATAAAGGCATCCCCGCCGGTTATCAGCACATCCCGTATTTCCCTGTTCCTTCTCACGTAATCAATGGCTTTCAGTATTTTCTCCTTTGAGGCGTGGGTGTCAAACTCTCCTATAAGCCGCCTCCTCTGGCAGAAGCGGCAGTACATGCCGCACATGTTGGTGACCTTGATTATCAGCCTGTCCGGGTACCTCCTGGTAACCAGCTCCACCGGCGTGGAGCCAGCTTCATCCATGGGGTCAAGCTCACCCCTGTCTTCAAGCTCATGCATGGAAGGGACAGACTGAAGCCTTACGGGGCAGGCAGGGTCGCCGGGCTTAACCAGTGACAGGTAATAGGGTGAAATGGCATACCTGTATTTCTTTCCAACCCTTTCTATGTCCTCCGTCTCCTCTTTTGAAAGCCCGATTATCCGCGCCAACTCTGTGTGTCCGGTGAACCTGTTCTTAAGCTGCCACCTGTAATCGTCCCATTCGCTCTGGCTGGCGTTAAGGCTTTTCAGTATCTTCTTTTTCTGGTGCTCTATTTCCTCCTCGTCTTCAATACCCGTCCTGATGCTGTCTTTTATTGAAAGGTAATCGTCTATACTGTCCCTGAGGGCCGTAAAGCGCTCTGATCCGTTCTGTCTCAAAAGCTCCTTCCTGCTTCCACTATCCACGTTATTTTCTCTTATTTCTTCAGTTTTCATTAAAATCACCTCCGATTCAGAATAATCTGTATGGCTTTCCTGCCTGTTAATAACTTATTTCTTATGTTATTCATAATTTTTAACAATTAGGCAGCTAAAGCCCGGAAAGTTCACCCGGCCAGATAAAAATGATTTTGGGAGAAAAAACGTTAATGACGCTTTTTCCTTAAGCTAACCAAAGGCATGATTTAAAAAAGTTAAGCGGTTAACACCTAACCCCATGTATAACCGCTTTAAAAGACACACTTTCCCATCTCCTTTCAAAGCTTTCGAGGTTAGCTGACGGATTCGGGCAGAAAGGATTAGCCCTACCGGACCTACCGGAAAACCCGGATTCACCCCATTTAATTTGGTTCCCCCGTATCCTGACCTTGACGGGAAGGCAGGAATTCAGCTTTTCTTTTATTAAGTTTTGCCCGTTAACCTCCCTGCGATTAAAGCAGGGCCCATTTAAACGGAATCAGTACACCAGGTTCTTCTTTCCATCAGGTCCCGGCGTATTCTGCCGGTACCTTAAGCGCCAGAGCGAGGAATCTCTCCCTCCTCAGCCTGAAATATCTGAAAGCAACGCGGACTTCAATTAAATTCTAACATCTCCCGCTTAATCTGTCAAACGCATTAGGCAAATTTTTCCTGAAAAGGCATCCCGCTTTCAGCCGCGGATTGC
>JAKOSZ010000130.1 GCA_029776555.1 Bacillota bacterium
AACCACAAACACCAACCCAGGGGGACGGTTCTCCCAAACCAGGGGGCCGGTTCTCCTGGTTTTAAACCCCGGAGAACCGTCCCCCTGGTTTTTCATTCATGTACCAGAAGAACCGTCCCCCTGGTTTTTTCCTTAATTATTCAATAACTCATCCCGATTTCAAGGGCTTTCATCTCTTCGGGAATCATGTAGTGCCGCCTGGAGGGCAGCACCTTCCTTAAGGCTTCTTCAAAGCTCTCCTTCGTCACTATGCCCGTCCTGGCCAGGAGTTTCCCCAGCAGTATAATGTTGGCATAGGTTAGATTCCCCATCTCGGACGCTATCTTGCTGGCCGGCAGCTCAAACTTTTCCACGTCCTGCCTCTTCGGCCCCCGGGTGACCAGGGAGCTGTCCAGGATCACAATGCCGCCTTTTACCACCATTTTCTCAAACTTCTCAAGGGAGGGCTGGTTCATTACAATGATGGACGTGGCGCTGTTTAATATGGGGGACCCTATGGCTTCCTCCGACACCGTCACATGGCAGTTGGCCGTGCCGCCCCTCATCTCCGGCCCGTAAGAGGGAAGCCATGAAACATGCAGCCCTTCCAGCATGCCCGCATAAGCCAGGATCCGCCCTGCCGACAGTATCCCCTGCCCTCCGAAACCGGCAATGATTATCTCCTGATGCACCATAAGTCACACCTCCAGATCCCTTCCCCTGAAGCTGCCCAGCGGATACACCGGGATCATGTTCTCTTTGAGCCACTTCAGGGCATCAATGGGGTTCAGCCCCCAGTTGGTAGGGCATGAGGACAGGACTTCCACTATGGAAAAACCCTTAGCGGCCATTTGCACCTGGAAGGCCTTTTTTATTGCCCTCTTGGCGTTGTTTATGTTTTTCACGTCGTGCACCGAAACCCTCTCCACAAATACGGCGCCCTCCAGGGTAGACAGGAGTTCGCACACCCTGATGGGATAGCCGTGAAGCTCGGCCTTTCTGCCCAAGGGCGTCGTGGTGGTCACCTGTCCGATTAAGCTGGTGGGAGCCATTTGACCCGAGGTCATGCCGTATATGGCGTTGTTGACAAATACGGTGGTGATCTTCTCTCCCCTGGCGGCAGCGTGGACTATCTCCGCCGTCCCTATGGCGGCCAGGTCCCCGTCGCCCTGGTATGTAAACACCAGCTTGCCGGGGTGGACCCGCTTGATCCCTGTGGCTACGGCGGGAGCCCTGCCGTGGGCCGCCTGCACCATGTCGCAGTTGAAGTATTCGTAGTTGTTGTAGGTACAGCCCACCGACGAGACTCCTATGGTATCTCCCTCTATCCCCAAATCATCCATGACTTCGGCAATGAGCCTGTGAATTATCCCATGGGTGCAGCCCGGGCAGTAGTGCAGCTGCACATCCTTCAGCGCATGAGGCCTTTTGAACACAACGGCCACTTGAATCCCTCCGTTCCCAAGACATGGCAATGAGGCTTAAACCCCATCCCTCAGTATGTCCCTGATCTTGTCCAGAATTTCCTGCTGGGAAGGTATCATGCCTCCCATTCTTCCGTGGAAATGCACAGGCTTCTTCCCGTTTACGGCCAGCCGAACATCCTCCACCATCTGGCCGGCGCTGAGTTCAACGGAAAGGAAGGCCTTAGCCGTCCCGGAATACTTCTCAAAGGAGGCCGCGGGGAAAGGCCACAGGGTTATGGGCCTGATCAGCCCCACCTTTATGCCTTCCTGAGCGGCTTTCTTAATG
Source organism: Bacillota bacterium (assembly GCA_029776555.1). Classification (GTDB taxonomy): domain Bacteria; phylum Bacillota; class Clostridia; order Acetivibrionales; family JAKOSZ01; genus JAKOSZ01. The sequence continues at coordinate 1,732 of JAKOSZ010000130.1, forward strand.
ACGCTCTTAACTATCCTCGCCACCGAACCGTAGGCCGCTATTATAATGTCTGCCCCTTCGCAGTTGTACTCCTCCACCCGCACCTCTTTCTCCTCTATAGCCCTGTACTTGGCCTGGAGCTTCAGGTTATGCTTCTCCAGGACTTC
>JAKOSZ010000131.1 GCA_029776555.1 Bacillota bacterium
CGGAGCCGTATAATATACCAACAGCGGATTTATTGCACGCACAGGCATCCAGATCAAAATCCCTTACGCGCCGTATAATGAGAGACGGCGGGCCATTCGGCTCCGCCGTCATCAGTAAAACAGGACCGGATTATTGAGGCCGGTCACCGACCGGCCTGATTTGAGCTACACCTGCAGGTAGTAGTAAAGGAGTAATATGGCCTGGGCCCTTGTAATTTCAGCCTTGGGATTCAGGTAGCCGTTGTTCCCGCGGATTATTCCCAGGCCCTGGGCTATAGCCATGTATCCGACCAGTTCGGGGGCTATACTGGCTTCATCCTTGAAATCGGTCTTGAATATGCCCTTTATTTCGGCCACCTTGTCGTATCTGAGGGCCCTTATGAGGAACTTGACGGCGTCTTCCTTGGTAACGGTGCTGTCAGGGGCCTTCTCCGATTCCTTTACTATGCCCTCGCGAATGAGGGCAGTGTAAGCGTCTTCTACTTCCTTGTCCGAGATGCCCTCCTTTATCAGCGGGATGTAGATGTAGCCCAGGGTCTTGGACAGGAGCAACAGGAAGTCTTTCTGCAGGACCTTTTCTTCAGGCCTGAACTCGGGTCCTTCGAAGGCTATACCAAACTCGGCAAGGATCTTAATCTGGTTTTCGGCAAAATGCCCGGCTATGTCCGTGTACTGGACCGGCTTCTCCTCTACATACGGACTCCCGTCATAACCCAGAATTGCGCCGCTTTCGGGGTCAAACTGGAGGGGTTTCCCCTCTTTAAAGTCGAACACCAGCGCCACCTGGGGCTTTTCATCATATGCCGCCTGCTCTTCGTACTTAATCCTGTACTTGAGCTCATAGCCCACTTCGTTAAACAGGGTCTCGTAGGCCTTGTCCGGGGATATGTCCTTATCAATCTCGGGGAAGTCCGGGTTGCTCCATATAAGGCTATAGCTGTATATCTTGCCGTTTACGGCGTCATAGTTGATGTAGGCGTAGTTTCCGGTGTACTCGATGCCGTTTACCTTCCTGATATAGGTGAAGGAGTACAGGACAGGATCCACCCTGAGAACCGCCGGCTCATATTCCTCCACATACTCCAGGCTCTCCCACCTGGAGGGTACCAGTTTCTTTAACAGGTCATCGGCGGCCTTCTTTGCCTGCTCCCTGTTAAAGCGGGCCTTTTCGCCTTCCCTGGGTCCGTCGTAAGGGTTGTAGAAGCTCAATACTTCGCCGTTCTGGGCGTCAACGCTGACAGAGCACCAGCTGTAACTCTCACTGCTTTTTGCCTGGAAACTGAGCTCCCAGTAGAAGAAGTCCTTGCTGCGCCAGTTCCTCACCAGGGAGGCGCCGACGAGATCGTACTTGGAAGTCAGCCCCACTTCAGCAATTCCCCGGGCTATTTTTTCAGCCTCTTCCCTGGTGATGAGCTTGGACACCTTCTCAATGGCCTCCAGCTCTTCAGGGCTTAAAACTATGCCGCTCAGGCCGTCTGCATGGGCAGCCTTGGCTCTTTCCTCCATTGCCATTCCTCCCATGCCCCCGCCGTCGTAAACAATATAGCCGTAGCCTACCCTTACCTTTTCTCCGGTAAAGGCGTCAATGGCGTACTCAGTGCCGTAAGCGGGGACAAAGGCCGGATATACCTTCAGCTCGTTATCCCTGTATGAATCCCTGTAGACCAGTTTCAGGCCAAGCTTCTCCTTGTAGGCGGCTATGGCCTCTTCCAGGGATATGGTGTTGGCGCTGTCGGGGAAGACAAGGCCGTCGGTCCAGTTGCGGTAAAAACTCAAGGCCTCTCCCGTGTTCCTGTCCACCCCCACCGAAACGGTATCGCTGTAAAAGGGGATGCCGTTTACCACCCGGTAGTAGTTGAAGTAGTACCTGTCGTCATAGAGGGGGCTCACTCCAGGTTCCACCATTTTAAGCTGGGTATAAATATCCGAGGCCACGCTTCTTAAGAACTGCTGGGCTCTTTTTTGGGCTTCGCTCCTGCTTAAGGCAGGCAGTTTCTTTCTGGCCGGGTCATAGGGGTTGTACCTGTAATAGCTTTCCACTATGCCGTTTTCGTCAATTGTAACCTGTATACCCCCGTCCTTCCCTGGGTCTTTCCCTTCCCAGTAAAGGTTCCAGACGGTCCTGCCCCTGGCGTTGTAGCTGTCGAAGCCGGTCAGCTTGAAGTCTTCCAGGGGAATGTTAAGCAGGCTTTTGGCTCTGGAAATGGCTTTCTCCAAACCCGCCTCGGTCTGGGCAAAAGCCCGGGCCGGGAAAAGCACTCCCACCAGTAAAACCATGCTCAGGATTAAAGCAATTTTGCGTCTCATCCAATCACCTCTGCCTTGTTATATTTTATATGGTATTAGACTAAGGAAATTAGAATATTGTTCCAATAAAATATATTTTCCCGGATAAGTTTTTATAAGGATTCCCCCGCATCAGGGCAATCGGGTAGGAGGCTAATCATTATTTGATTAGCCGACCTCCCACACCACCGTACGTACCGTTCGGTATACGGCGGTTCAACAAGAGTTCAATTTCTTAAGCAAGTTCTGCTATGAAGCCAGTATATCCGCGCTTCTGAAGGCGCTCATTCGTAATGGTTTGCGAAAGTATGGGGCTTTTGGCTGTTC
>JAKOSZ010000132.1 GCA_029776555.1 Bacillota bacterium
CTCCGTCATGGCCACCAGGCAGCCCGTCTCCAACTTGAGTACTTCCCCGGCCTGGAGCTCCTTTTTTATAATAGTACCCCCCGAGTGGAGGAAGGCCAGGCCATCGCCGACCAGCCGCTGCATAATAAAGCCTTCACCGCCGAAGAGGCCCGCACCGATCTTTTTCGTAAAGGCGATCTCAATCTCAATTCCCTTGGCGGCACACAAAAAGGCATCCCGCTGGCAGATGAGCTGGCCCCCGCAGGCGGCCAGGTTCACAGGGATCACCTTGCCCGGATAGGGGGCGGCGAAGGCTACCACCTTTTTCCCGCTGCCCTGATTGGTAAAGGTGGTCATGAAAAGGCTCTCCCCGGTCAGCACCCGCTTGCCAGCCCCAATAACCTTATCCATAAGGCCTTTGCCCTGGTCCTTTTCCGAGCCGGTCCCAAAGACGGTGTCAAACCTGACTGCACCATCCATGTACATCATGGCCCCGGCTTCGGCAATAACCGTTTCTCCCGGGTCGAGGCTGATCTCGACAAACTGCATGTCATCGCCATAGATCTGGTAATCGATTTCATGGGCCTTAGCCATTGACAAGGAACCTCCTTTCTTTCCAGGCTACTGGCCTTCATTCTTTCCGATCAGGGAAAGGGTTTTGTCCCCAGGATAATACTGCACTGCCACAAAATAGCCCTGGGAGTTCTTGCCTTCATAGAGGAGATAATCCTGGGATTCCAACTGGACCACATTCTCCGTAAAATCTTTGCTGATGCTTTCTACATAATCCCGGTAGTCCTTTTCTTCCACTTCTTCCATGATTATCATCACATTGCCCTCGCCATCCTTGGCCACACTGAGGATACTGCCGCCCTCAAACTTCGGGAGACCAGGAACGTCCGGCCATTTAGTGCCGCCCAGGGTAACTTCACCGCCCTCGGCATCGGTAATTTTCAGGGTATCTCCTTCAATATCCACCTTGGTGTCTTTGTCGCCGACGGCCTTTTCAATCAGGGTCTCCGCCAATTTTTCGCCGGCCTTCTCCTCCACCTTCTTTTTCACTCCACAACCTGCCAGGGAAAAAACAAGTACCAGCAGCAAAAGCCAAACCAGCATCCTTTTCATTTATCTTCCCCTCCTCCTTTTTCCCTGCTGCCGGAAGCCAGCGTTCAAGCACGTCCCTTTCCGGCCCGACGGGGTCGTTCCCTACCTGTTACTAGTATTGTATTAGCCGGGCAACCGGCAGAATAGGTTGAATATGCTCAAAATTAGTAAGGAAAATGTTGTTTCCCCGCAAGGCACAAAAAAACCCACCGGACTAGATCCAGGTGGGTTTGGCAAGGGTATTAAACTTTTAGCCCTGTATAACCGCCGGATGCACCTCTATCATGAAGGCCCGGTACCTTTATCCGCCACTGTCCATTCTATCCATGCCAAGCAGCAGCTTTCGATAGGCAGAGGGGGAAAATCCCACCTTCTCTTTAAACAATCTCGCCCCATAGCCGTTGTAGTTCATATTGCAGGCTGCAAAGGCCTGGGCTACAGTCAGGTTGGTATCCAGCAGCTTCTCCTTCAATTTGCCGATTTTGTAATTTATATAATACTCATGGGGCGTAAGGCCGAGATGTTTCTTAAAAAGCCTGGTAAAATGGGACTTGCTGAGACAGGCCACCTGGGCCGTTTTTTCGGCATCGAAGGGTTCCAGCCAGTGGCTTTCTATGTATTGCTTGCCCCGGAAAACTTCTTCCTTCCCCCGGTATACATTTTTGAAGA
>JAKOSZ010000133.1 GCA_029776555.1 Bacillota bacterium
ATAAGGCTTTTGTCGATCTTTTTTAAGACCGAATAAATGGGAAGCACCATGAAGGGCAGAAAGTTGTAAACCATGCCGAGGATGACCGCCGTGTCGGTGTATAGGATGTTGAGTTCCGGCAGACCCAGCCTTGAAAGCAGGGTGTTTATCAATCCCTTTCTCTCAAGGAGGGTCATCCAGGCGTAGGTCCTCAGGAGAAAATTCATCCACATGGGTACCACAAAGAGCATGACCAGGAGGCTGCTTTTTTTCAGATTTCTGTCAGCCAGGATCAAAGCCATTGGGTAGCCTGCTATAAGACACACAACGGTGCTTATGAAGGCAAGCCAAAAGGAACGCAGCATGACTTTTATATAAATGGGTTCCATGAACCTCTGGTAGTTTTCAAAGGAAAACCTGACTGCCTGATCGGTCTGAACTGTAATGCTGTAATAGAGTACCAGCAGCAGCGGAACCACTGTAAATACAATCATCCATAGGGCATACGGGTAAGAAATACAGCTTCTCTTTATCATTTCTACTTCACCTTTTTCATTATTTGTATATCGCCGGGGTCTATCTTGATCCCAACCCGGGACCCCACCGGTTCCATAAGGGTGCTGTGGATCAGCCATTTAACAGAACCGCTTTCAACCGTCATCTCGTAGTGAACGCCCTTGAAGATGACCGAAGTGATTACCCCCTTCAACATTCCATCCTCTTCAGGCACCAGCTTTACATCTTCCGGGCGGATCATGACGTCCACGTTTTCATTGTTTTCGAAACCCTTGTCCACACACTGGAACTTTCTACCCGCAAACTCCACCAGGTAGTCTTCAAGCATGACCCCGTCCAGTATGTTGCTCTCGCCTATAAAATCCGCCACAAAGGCGTTTACCGGTTCGTTGTAGATGTCAATGGGGGTGCCTATCTGCTGTATTTCTCCGTCGCGCATCACCGCTATGGTATCCGACATGGTAAGAGCCTCTTCCTGGTCATGGGTGACGTAGACAAAAGTGATTCCCAGTGTTTTTTGTATCTTCTTAAGCTCCAGCTGCATTTCCTTTCTCAATTTGAGGTCAAGGGCGCCCAGGGGCTCATCCAAAAGGAGTACTTCCGGCTCATTGACGAGGGCCCTGGCTATGGCCACCCGCTGCTGCTGACCGCCGCTTAGGGAATCAACGGACCTGTTTTCAAAGCCGGGCAGGTTTACCAGTTCCAGCATGTTTTTGATCTTCCGCTCAATGATCTTCTTATCAAGGCGCTTTATTTTAAGCCCGAAAGCTATGTTTTCATACACGTTTAAATGGGGGAAAAGGGCATACTTCTGGAAAACGGTGTTCAGCTTCCTCTTGTAGGGCGGAAGCATGGTAATGTCGTTGTCTTCAAACAGGACTTTTCCTGAGGTCGGCTGTTCAAAACCTCCGATTATCCTCAACATGGTGGTCTTACCGCACCCGCTGGGGCCCAGCAGTGTTAAAAACTCATTTCTTCTTACATACAGGTTGATCATTTTTAGGGCTTCATTGCCGTTATAGTCTTTTGATATGTTCACAAGCTCAATTATATGGTTGGACATTTCTAAACCTCACCCCACATAAAACATTTTAGTGTACTGCCGGGTGAATGGTGCCTGCTGTTGAGGACGTCCCCCACGCGAAAAGCAGGAGGGGAATTGCTCAAAAGCCTGTTCCAGGCGCCCGCCCGGTTGCCCCGAAGGGCTAAAAACTGGGAGGTGATGACACCCAGAGCACCGTGGAAGGCTTTTTGCCGGCATTTTCAATGTAATGCAGGGAGTAGGGCCTGAAATAGAACGACTCTCCCTTTTTTACCTTGTACACATTGCCTCCCAGGTGAACCTTTATCTGGCCGGAAAGCACATACCCGAACTCTTCCCCGTCGTGGGGGTCGTCACTCTCAGTGCGCCCGTCCACATCCAAATTGAGCAGGATTGGCTCCATGTGGTTTTTCTGAGAGTTGGGTATGATCCAGTTGATCCGGTATTTCAACTCCTTGTCTTCCTTAACGAAGATGTCGTCTTTCTTAAACACTATCTTTTCGTCGACCGCCTCGTTAAAGAAGTCCCTCAGGTTGGTGCCAAGGCAGTCCAGGATGTCCACAAGGGTCGAAATGGAGGGAGAAGTGATGTCCCTTTCCACTTGCGATATAAAGCCCTTGGTCAGCTCTATCCTGTTTGCCAGCTCCTCCTGGGTCAGCTGCTTCTTAATACGAAGCTGCCTGATTTTTTCTCCGATTTTCATAAAAAACTACCTCATCTTTGTTTGCTAATGCTAAACTTCAAGTTTAGGAAAGCTAAACCCATAAAACAATATTTTTTTATCACATCTTCACGCTAAAGTCAATAGAAAAAAATAATTTTTTTAATGCCGGAAAACAGCGATGGATACAGGGTTCCCGGGCAGGTTATATCTGCCTGGAAGACCCTGGTTTGTCGTAAAACCTATCGAAAGAAAAAAATAAGCTGTTGGGGAAAAAGTGGAAAATAGAGCACAGCTGATTTAAAATCACTTTACATAAAAAAGAGAAGCGGACGGCCGTTACATGTTAAAAGAACTGAAATTTATACCTGCATTAAGCAGGAACTATGGCGTGCTTATTATGTCCAGCACTTTTACGACCTTGTCCAGGGATACACGGTATTTTTGCGGGAAAAGGGGCAGAAGAATACTCAAAGCCTTGTTCACGTTGCCCACACTGGCTTTTTTATTCCTGCTGTCGTCCATATGCCGCTTAAGCTGCCAGAAGGCGGTGTCATAAGTTTTTATTCTTCCGGCCGTTTCCTGAAGGGCCCGTTGTCTTGTA
>JAKOSZ010000134.1 GCA_029776555.1 Bacillota bacterium
GGTATCACCTCCTTCCCTGAAGGATATGAGGCACATTGACCTTAACAAATGCCCGTGGATCCAGGCGCATCGACGCCCTCGCAATCAGAATCCGCTTCGCATGTATCCTGTGCACGACACCCGCCTGCCAAAGGGTGCAGGTTACATGAGAATAAACACCCAGTGGTACGAAGCTGACGCCAGGCCCGGGGAACAGACTTTCTCAGCAGCAGCGCATGGCTCTGCAGGAGGGTGAAAAAAACTGTCCGCAATGGCCTCTGACACCATTGTTGCACAGGCAGATGAAAAGGTAAATATACACTTTTTCAAGGTACAGTTGGCTGATGAAGGCGAGGCGGCCACTTACTTCTACGAAGTAGCATGTGTCTATATAAGATAGACTTTGAAGAAGGAGCCTTCGAAGTGGGTAATTAAAATCAATTTCCAGCAAGTTTGGGGTCGATACCGCTAGAGTTTGTAGCTGGAAAAAGTTTACTGAAACCTTACAAAAACTATTATATGAGGAGTGTTTTTCATGGATAAGAAGATAAACCTGCTTGTAAACCTTCCCTCGGGATTTTTTTCCGACAGCAGGCTCGAGAAGGAAATGCAGAGGATGGCAGCCCTGGCCAACCTGCGGAAAACTTCCCACAACACGGGCCAGGAGATTAAAGAGGACCTGGGCTGGTGCGACGCCGTGATCATGTGGGCCTGGCCCAACCTGACCGACGAGCTCCTGGCGGGAGCGCCCAACCTGCGCTTTGCCGGTTTCATCAATGTCACCCAGACCACTGCCAGGGCCTGCTTTAAGAAGGGCGTTGCCGTGTCGGAGGCGAGGCGCGGCTGGTCGCCTGCCGTAGCGGAACTGGCCCTTGCCCTTGCCCTCAACGGCTTAAGGAGGGTAAGCTTTTACCACATGGCCATGAAAGAAGGGTCAGAACCCTGGGTCAACGACTTCCCGCTGGACATTGACTCCAGGGAGAGGCAGCTTACCAACCGCCCCGTGGGCATCGTGGGCTTCGGGGGCATCGGCCAGAGGATTGCCCAGCTGATGCAGCCCTTTAACGTGAAGCTCAGGATATACGACCCCTATATCCCCCGGGAGCTGGCAGAGAAGTACGGGGCCGAACAGACTACGGTCAAGGACTTGATTGCCCAGTCGGACGTGGTAATTCTCTGCGCTGCCAACAACGAGGCGTCCAGGCACCTGGTGGGCAGGGAAGAGATCGCCGCTTTCAGGAAGGACGCGGTGCTGGTCAACATAGGCCGGTCCTCGCTGATCGACATGAATGCGCTGGTGGAAAGGCTGAAAAAGAACGACATGGTGGCCATGCTGGATGTCTTTGACGTGGAGCCCCTGGAGAAGGATTCGGAACTGAGGAAGCTTCCCAACGCCTTCCTGACTCCCCACCGGGGCGGCGGGATCATGGAGTCGGTCCAGCGCATCCTGAACATGCTGGTGGACGACCTGGAAGCCTTCCTGGAAGGCCGGGAGAGGAAGTACGTGCTTACCGAGAGCATGCTGACCTCGCTCCCGGATTAAGGGCAAAGGTCAACTGTTTCACCGGGACAAAAGCAGGACCCTTAAAAGGGCCTCCCGGAACGGTTCCCTGTCCGTCTGTTTATGGTACGGGAAACAGAAAGGGAATGCCCTCCCCTCGGAGGCATTCCCTGTTTTACTTGCTTCAGGTCTGAAGGCAAATTGCCTGACCGGCCTAAACCGGCCCTGTTTTACCTGAGCTTGTACCTCTTCAGTTTTTCCTCCAGCTCCTGTACTTCCTGGAACAGGGCTTCGGCGTCTTCCTTTATGCCCTGTATGGCTCTTAACTGGCTCTCGGTAGTGGACGCCACCTCCTGGCTGGATGCGGCCGTCTCCTCCGAAACCGAAGAAATGCTTTCTATGGCGGATATCACCTTGTTCTTGTCGTTTTGCACCTGGCTTATCGCGTAGTTGACCTCTTCAATCTTTTTCACTATGGAGGTTATGGCCCCGGCGATATCCCTAAAGGCTTCGTTGGTTTTTTCTACCGCGGCGTTCTGCTCCTGGGCTACGTTTTTCACCAGTTCCATCACTTCCACGGCCATGGCCGCTTCTTCCTGTATGCCGTGCATGAGGTTGGTAATCTCCTCGGTAGACTTCCTGCTCTCATCGGCCAGCTCCCTTACCTCCTGGGCTACCACGGCAAAACTCCTTCCGGCCTCGCCGGCCCTGGCGGCTTCAATGGCAGCGTTCAGTGCCAGCAGGTTTGTCTGCTCCGCTATGTTTTCTATTGATTCCACAAAGAGGTTTATGTCTTTGACGGAGTTGGTCAGGCGTTCAATGACCGAGAAGATCTTTTCGTTGGCCGATGAGTTCTCTTCCGATTTCTCCTGGAGTATCCTTACGGACTCAAGGCCGGCCTGGTTCAATTGACTTATTTTCCCGGTTTCCGCCGTTATGTCGTTGTAGTTTTCATACACATGGTTTATTTGCTCGGACAAACTGTCCACCATTTCCACACCATGCTGGGCGTCCTGGGCCTGTTCCGAAGCTCCTTTTGCGATTTCGTCGATGGTTTTGGCGATGTCTTCTATGGCTATGGACGCTTCCTGGGAGGTTTGGCTGACTTTGCTTGATGCCTGGAAAACCGACGCCGAAATGGTGTTAAAGTTGTCAATGAGCATGCGGATGTCACTTAAAAGCATATTTATAATAGAAGCTATACCGCTTAATAGGCCGTAACTCTTTGAATCCAGCAGTTTGGAAAAATCGCCTCTTTTAATAAGTTCCAGGTCGGAGGCCAGGCGCGATACAACCTTCTTTGTTATAAACTGCATCATAATGCGCACCGCGAAATACGACA
>JAKOSZ010000135.1 GCA_029776555.1 Bacillota bacterium
AAAAAGATCGTTTAAAAACCTACAATAACTTGACACTATCAAAAATAAACACATCCTTGACATGGCCGTGTATAGATGTTATATAAGAGTATATAGAAAGAAAAGGCGATGACGGAGAAAAGTAGACGGAATAAGACCTTAAAGAGAGAGGGCATCGGAGGCTGGAAGTGCCCTTAAGGCGTTATCCGTTGAAGTTCCCTCTTGAGCTTTACCGCCGAACCGATAGTAAGCGGTAACGGGGCGAGCCCGTTAAAGCGAGAGGCAATCAGCTTTGCCCGTATGGGTTTTGCAGGTTGCTTTAAGAGAGCCTGTCCGGTTTGGCAGGAAGAAGGGTGGTACCGCGGATTATACCTCCGTCCCTGAAATGGGGGCGGGGGTTTTAATTTTGAAGTTTGTTTCGGCCTTTAAAATCCCGCTTATGCCGGGGGCCAGAGTTAAAGCGCGCTAAAAAGGAGGTTAGTCTATATGAGACAGCAGCTTCAGGAGATAAAAGCCCAGGCCGAAGGAGAACTGTCGGCCGTTGGCAGCATGCAGGAGCTTGAAAACATAAGGGTCAGGTACCTGGGGAAAAAGGGCCAACTGACACTGGTCTTAAGGGGGATGGGGGCCTTGCCCCCGGAAGAGAGACCTGTGGTGGGACAGCTGGCCAACGAAGTGAGGAGCTTTATAGAGGGGAAAATTGACGCGGTTAAAGGGGAGCTTTTAAAGAAGGAGAGAGACGAAAGGCTCCTTAGGGAAGTCATTGACGTCACGGTGCCCGGAAAGAGGAGGAGGCTGGGCCACAGGCATCCCCTGAGCATTGTCATGGACGAGGTGAAGGAAGTCTTTATAGGCATGGGCTATGAAATAGCCGAGGGGCCGGAAGTGGAGCTGGACTACTACAATTTTGAAGCCCTGAACACACCAAAAGGCCATCCTGCCAGGGATACCCAGGACACCTTTTATATAAGCGAAAACGTGCTCTTAAGGACCCAAACCTCTCCGGTGCAGATTAGGACAATGGAGAAGAAGAAACCCCCCATAAGGATTATCTGCCCGGGCAGGGTGTACAGGTCCGACGCCGTTGACGCCACCCATTCGCCGGTATTCCACCAGATAGAAGGCCTGGCGGTGGACAAAGGCGTCACCATGGGGGACCTGGTGGGAACCCTCCAGGTTTTCGCCGCCCACCTCTTCGGAGAGAACACAAAAGTAAGACTAAGGCCTCACCACTTCCCCTTTACCGAACCCAGCGCCGAGGTGGATGTGTCCTGCTGGAACTGCGGCGGAAAGGGATGCAGGATGTGCAAGAATGAGGGCTGGATAGAAATCCTGGGTGCAGGGATGGTACACCCCAAAGTGCTTGAGGTATGCGGGATAGATCCGGATATTTACAGCGGTTTTGCCTTCGGGATGGGAGTGGAAAGGATAGCCATGGCAAAGTTCAATATCGAAGACATGAGGCTTATGTACGAAAATGACGTAAGGTTCTTAAGGCAGTTTTGATTCTTAGAGACGGTGACGGCAAGGGAGGTAATGGAGATGAAAGTGCCAATAGGTTGGCTGAAGGATTATCTGGATATTGATGTCTCTCCGAAAGAACTGGCCGAAGCGCTGACCATGACCGGTTCCAAGGTGGAAGGAATAGAGACGAGGGGAGAGGGCATACAGGGGGTTGTGGTAGGGAAAGTCCTTGAGGTAAGCCCCCATCCCAACGCCGATAAGCTGGTGGTCACAAAGGTTGACGTGGGAGACGAGGTTGTACAGGTGGTCACCGGTGCCACCAACATGAAGGCCGGGGATTTTGTTCCCGTGGCCTTGCACGGTTCCACTCTCCCGGGGGGAGTAAAAATTACGAAGTGCAAGTTAAGGGGAGTTGAGTCCAACGGCATGATGTGCTCATTGGAGGAGCTGGCTCTAAGCAAGGAGGACTATCCCGATGCGGAGGAAGACGGCATTTTCATAATTGACCCCGCAGCGGAAGGCTTAAAGCCCGGCCAGGATATACGGGAGGCGATGGGGCTTAATGAGACGGTGCTGGACCTGGAGATAACCTCCAACAGGCCCGACTGCCTGAGCATCCTGGGCATTGCCCGGGAGGCCGGAGCCGCCCTGGGCAGGAAGCTGAAGAAGCCCGATATCAGGCTTGCCGAAGAAGGAGACGATATAAGAAATTACGCGTCGGTGGAGCTGGAAGCCCCGGACCTCTGCCCCAGGTATGCTGCCAGGGTGGTGACCGACGTAAGGATAGGCCCTTCTCCCAAGTGGATGGCGGACCGCCTTAAGGCTGCCGGCGTAAGGTCCATCAACAACATAGTGGATATTACCAACTATGTGATGCTGGAGCTGGGGCAGCCCATGCACGCATTTGACCTGGACAGCCTGGACAGGAGAAAAATAGTGGTAAGGAGAGCCGCCCGGGGAGAAAGCATAATGACCCTGGACGGCCAGGAGAGGCTTTTGGACCAGACGATGCTGGTAATTGCCGACGGGGCCCGCCCGGTGGCCGTGGCAGGCGTCATGGGGGGAGAGGGTTCGGGAATAAGCGATTCCACCAGGACAATTCTGCTGGAGTCGGCCAACTTCAACGGAATTTCGGTGAGGCTGACCGCAAAGAAGATTGGCTTGAGGACCGAGGCCTCCTCCAGGTTTGAGAAGGGGCTTGACGTTGAAAACGTCATCACTGCCTTGGACAGGGCGGCCCAGCTTATTGAGGAACTGGGAGCGGGCAAGGTCTGCAAGGGCATAATTGACTGCTTCCCGGCCAAGCCGGAAAAAAGGACCATAAAATTGATGCCTGAAAAGATAAACTCCCTGCTGGGCACTTCCATTGAATCCGCTGAAATGTTAAGGATATTCAAATCCCTTGAGTTTGAGGTGGACGAAGAAAAGCTGCTGCTGGGCATACCCAGCTTCAGGCCTGACATCGAGAGGGAAGCGGACCTGGCGGAAGAGGTGGCCCGTTTTTACGGCTACAACAGCATAAGGCCCACCCTTATGTCGGGAACAACGCCCACCATAGGGCGAAAGACGCCCAAGCAGAAGATTGAGGACATGATAAAGGCCGCCGCGGTCTCCTGCGGCTTTTCGGAAATATACACCTACTCCTTTACCAGCCCCAGGGTTTTTGACAGGCTGAGGATTCCCGAGGGCAGTGAAATGCGCAAAACGGTGACAATACTAAACCCTCTGGGGGAAGACTGCAGCATAATGAGAACCACCACCGTCCCGGAAATGCTGAAGGTCATAAGCACCAATTACAGCAGGATGGTTGAGAAAGCCAGGCTGTTTGAGTACTCTTTCGTTTACCTGCCTTCCGGGGAAGGGGAGGACCGGCTCCCCTATGAAAAACCGGTTCTGACCCTGGGCATGTACGGCGATGGGGACTTCTATGACCTGAAGGGCGTTGTGGAAGAAATCCTGGAGCTTCTTAAAATAGACGGCTTTAGTTTTGAGCCCGAAACCGATAACCCCATTTTCCACCCAGGCAGGACAGCCGCACTGTGGATTCGGGGCGAAAAAACAGGCACCCTGGGAGAGATTCACCAGGAGGTGGCGGAAAACTTTCAGTGCCCCGAGAGGACCTATGCAGCCGTTATTGACGTGGAGCCGCTTATAAGGGAAGCCAGGATGGAGTCGGAATACAGGCCTCTTCCCAGGTTCCCGGCGGTTACAAGGGACATAGCCATACTGGTTGAAGACAGGATCCTGGTGCGGGACATTGAAAGGGTCATCAGGGAAAAGGCCGGCAAGTACCTGGAAAACATGAGCCTGTTTGACATATACAGGGGCAAACAGATACCCGAAGGGATGAAGAGCGTGGCCTACTCCATAAGCTTCAGGGCGCCGGACAGGACCTTGACCGACGAAGAAGTAAACAGGTCCATGGGAGACATAATAAACTCCCTGAAGGCCAGCTTCAGCGCAAGGTTAAGAGAATAAGCCAAAGCAGCCGGAGAACGGGCGAAAACTTTCCTTCCGCTGTCCTCCGGCTGCTTTTTATTTCATAAGGAATCTCACCTTTTATGTTTCCCTGTTATTTTGAAATTATTTATTTCAAAGAAATCTCCTTTTTTATGCCTCCGCTGTAAATTCAAATTTTTCTTCGGTTATTTAAAGTTGAACTTCATCTTGCGCCGAAAGCTGTTCCTTCCTGCCTTCCATGGGCCGGTCAGAGCAGTCCGGCTTGCCGGAAAGACGGGACAGTTTGGCCTTAAGGCTTTTAGTCAAAACTCCCGATTTTTTTTTGAGGGGGAACCGGGCAGCGGCCCTTTTTTTTCTCCCGGGCGGAAAGCCCCGGCGCCGCCCTTTTTATAAAGCTGAAAAGGCCGGGTTTAAGCCGGTTCATTTCAAGCCTTTCAGGAGAAGTCTCTTTTCACCGGGAAGGGGAGTCGGGGGAATGGAATAAACTGCAAACTGCCCGGCGGGATAATTGGAATTGCTTTCAAAGGAAAAAACTCGTAGAATATAACTGTAAAAAGGAGAAAGGGGTTAGAAGCTTCCGCTGTCCATGGAAAGAGATGAGCTTCTGGATTTCTTTAGAAAGCTGGACCGGTCGCTGTTTTTGGACAAGGAGTTTAGGGAATATGCGGACTGTGACAGTCCTCTTCCCATAGGCTACAGGCAGACCATTTCCCAGCCTTCGCTGGTCCTTGAAAAGACAAGGCTCCTCAACTTAAGCAGGGAGATGAGGGTTCTTGAGATCGGTACCGGCTCGGGCTACCAGACCGCTTTTCTGGCAAGGTTTGCCCGGGAGGTGTACACGGTTGAAATAATAGAAGAACTGTCTTTGAAAGCCCAGAAAAGGCTGGCCGGGCTTGGCTTTAAAAACATACGCTTCAAGGTGGGCGACGGCAGCCAGGGCTGGCCGGAACACGCGCCCTATGACAGGATAATTGTTACCGCCGGGGCAAGTAAGGTGCCGGACCCGCTGCTGGAGCAGTTAAGCTGCGGCGGATTAATGGTGATTCCCGTTGGGACGCCGAGTCTGCAGGACCTTCTCTTAGTAGAAAAAAATAAGGACGGTTCGCTTTCCCAAAAGCCCGTCGGCAAGGTTGTATTCGTTGAGCTAAAGGGAGAATACGGATGGAGAAACAGGTAAATCCAGGGAGAGGGATACGGAAAACAAAGGCGGAAATGTTCAGGCGGGCCGCAGCACTGCTTCTAACGGCACTGGCGCTGACCTTTCTTATTTCCTGCGGCGGAGGAAAGGGAACATCCCGGGAGGCAAACACCGTTGCCGACCCCGGCGGTTTGGAAAAAGAAGAAAGGCCGGAGGGGCAAGTGGAGCCCGGTGAGGAAGTTGAGACCGGGAATGGGGATACTGTCCCCCCTGGAGAAGACGAAGGCGAAAACAAGGACGGCGAAAAAGGGAGCCCGGAATTTGTGTTTCCCCAAAAGGGCGTAAGGCCTGTGGCGGTAATGATTGATAACGAGGGCACCAAGTGTTTGCCCCAGGGCGGACTGGATATGGCCCAGATAATATACGAAATAGTAGTAGAAGGGGATTTGACCAGGCTGATGCCCGTATACTGGGGTGTGGAACCCCCCATGATTGGCCCGGTGAGGAGTTCCCGCCACTATTTCCTGGACTATGCCATGGAGCACGATGCCATATATGTCCATTTCGGATGGAGTCCCATGGCAGAAAATGATATAAAGCAGCTGGGGATAAACAATATAAACGGAGTAGGTTGGGGCGGAGAGGTGTTTTTTGACATAACAAAGGATACGAGAAACTGGCAGGATTCCTATACCTCATGGGACAGGCTGGCGGCCTTTATAAAGAAAGCCAGGTACAGGACAAGCAGCGACAAGGAGCACGTTTTCAGCTATAACCGGGAAGAGGTGCCGCTTAAAGGGGGAAAAGAGGCTTTAAAGATTGACATAAGGTATTCGTCGGCCATGAACGTCAGCTACACCTATGACCCGGAAAGGGGCCTCTACATGAGATACAGGATGGGCAAGCCCCACATTGAAAGGACGACGGGAGAGCAGCTTTCGGCAAAGAACATAATCATACTGGCGATTGGCAACAGCCGGATTAAAGGCGACAAGGAAGGGCGGCAGGAGCTTTATAACATAGGGGAGGGCAGCGGATGGTACATAACCGGCGGCAAGGCAATAAAAATCAAGTGGTCCAAGACATCCAGGGCATCCCCTACCAGCTATACCGACGAAGAGGGAAAGCCCATAATCCTCAATCCCGGACAGACCTGGATTCAGATTGTGCCCAAGTATGCGAAGATTGTAATATAGCATGCAGTAATAAACTTCAATAGCGGAGGTAAAGAATATGCAGAAACTTAAGTTTGATTACAGCAATGCTCTAAGGTTTATGAAGAAAGATGAAATAACAAACATGGCCGGTTTTACGGAACTGGCCCACAGGATGCTGCACCAAAAGACGGGGGCCGGCAGCGATTTCCTTGGCTGGGTGGACCTGCCGGTTAACTATGACAGGGAGGAGTTGGAACGGATAAAGGCTGCGGCCGGGAAAATAAGGGCTGATTCCGACGCCTTTGTTGTTATAGGGATAGGGGGTTCCTACCTGGGGGCAAGGGCGGCCATAGAGATGCTGTCCCACTCCTTTTACAACCTTCTGCCTAAAGAAGCCAGGAAGGGGCCGGAGATCTTCTTTGTGGGAAACAACATGAGCTCCACTTATATGGCCGACCTCCTGGAAGTGCTCGAGGGGAAGGACATCTCGGTTAACGTCATATCCAAGTCTGGAACCACTACCGAGCCCGCCATAGCCTTCAGGATATTTAAGGAGTACATGGAGAAGAAGTACGGCAAAGCTGGAGCCGCAAAAAGGATATACGCCACTACCGACAAGGCCAGGGGAGCTTTGAAAAAGCTCGCCGGGGAAGAAGGATACGAGAGCTTTGTCATACCCGACGACGTGGGAGGAAGGTATTCGGTGCTCACCGCGGTAGGCCTTCTCCCAATAGCCGTAAGCGGCGCGGATATAGACAGGATTATGCAGGGCGCCGGGAAGGCCTGGGAGCTGTACAAGAAGCCCGGACTGGAAGAAAACGACTGCTATCTTTACGCGGCCGTGAGGAACATCCTCTACAGGAAAAACAAAACCATTGAAATGCTTGTAAATTACGAACCCTCCCTTCACTACTTCACCGAGTGGTGGAAGCAGCTCTTCGGGGAGAGCGAAGGGAAAGACTTAAAAGGGATATTTCCGGCCGGCGCCGACTTTACCACCGACCTCCACTCCATGGGCCAGTATATCCAGGATGGCCTGAGGAATATTTTCGAAACGGTGTTAAACGTTGAGACTCCCGGGAAGGGGATGACCATAGCTGAAGACAGGGAAAACATAGACGGGCTTAATTTCCTTGCCGGCAAGGAAGTGGACTACGTCAACAAGCAGGCTATGGCAGGCACCATCCTGGCCCATGTGGACGGGGGAATCCCCAACCTGGTGGTCAATATACCGGAGCTCAACGAATACTGGTTTGGGAACATGGTTTACTTCTTTGAAAAGGCCTGCGGCATAAGCGGGTATCTGCTGGGTATAAACCCCTTCGACCAGCCGGGGGTAGAGGATTACAAGAGGAACATGTTCGCCCTTCTGGGCAAACCCGGCTACGAAGAGGAAGGAAAAAGGCTGAAGGAAAGGCTTAAAGATGGCTGAGGCGGGGAATCAGGGCAGGAGGAAAACCGCCGCTTCAGGGTAGGATAGGAAGCGCAGGGGCAGCAAAACGTTTCCCAGTCCCCGGTTGATATAGAGGTTGACGCCGTTGACCCTGTGAAGTCCCCTCCGGATTCCTCTTTTACAGAGCCTTTCATGGCGGAGCAATTTAAACTCCAGGCCGAAGGGGGTCCATATTTGCCCCCCGTGGAAGTGGCCGCAGAAGAGATAGTCCACCCTGTTTCCGGGAAGGTTCAGCACTGCGTCAGGATTGTGGGAGATGGCTATGGACATGAAGGCATTAGGGTTTGCCCCGGCAAAGGCCTTTTCCAGCTGGCGGGGGCGGTGACCGGCCTGGGATAAGCCGGTGATGTTGTATGCTTTGCCGTTCTTTTCATAGCAGACGGTGCGGTTGTTTAAGACCTCTACTCCCAGGGCTTCTAAGGATTTGCAAAACTCCCTTAAGCCCTGAGGGTTTCCGATAAAGGCCTTCAAATCGTGGTTGCCAAGGCAGGCGTACGCCTTGCGCCCGACCAGGGCCCGGCTTATGAAGTCAAGAAAAACCGGCACGTCTTCGGGAAATTCGATGTAGTCCCCGGTGAGAAGGATGACGTCCGGCTTTTCTCTTTTTACCACGTCCGCCACTTTCTCCGGGGAGACATAACAGCGGTTTATATGTATGTCCGAGAGCTGCAGCACGGTCAGGCCGCTGCCGCTTTTGGCGAAAATAAGCCTGCTTGTCCTTAAAAGGGTTGTCTCAAGCCGCATGTAAAGCAGGGCCAAAAAGCATACGCCTATGAGCGCAGGAATACAAAGGTAAAAAACCGCCAATAAGCCCGAAGCCATCGAAGCCCTCCCAGGTCAAGGAATTTTCTTTAATGATAACAATAAAGCACCCCGTAATCAACTATAGGGAGGCCGGCAGGATAAATTAGTCCATTTACATTGGGCGGGGGGTGTGAAATAATGTTTTTAAATGAGTGTTGCCGGAGGGGGATGAAATAATGGGAGTGTCTGTGTACCAATCCCCTGTGGGCCCAATCTTTGTCGGCGCCGATGACAAAGGTGTGAGAAGGGTCTGTATTGGGGAGGACAACTGGAAGAGGTACGGCGGTAAGTTTGCCGCCGAACCCGGCGACGAAATTGCGCAAATGGCCGCAAGACAGCTGGAGGAGTACTTTAAGGGGGAGAGGAAAAGCTTTAGCGTTCCCCTGGCCCCGGAGGGGAGTGAGTTCTGCATCAAGGTTTGGGAAGCGGTTTCATCCATACCCTACGGGCAAACCAGGTCTTACGGGGAAATAGCCTTAAGCCTTATGAAGGGAAAGGCTGCCAGGGCGGTGGGCATGGCCAACAGGATAAACCCCATCCCCATCTTCATACCCTGCCACCGGGTGATTGGAAAGGGAGGAAAGCTGACCGGATATATGGGCAAGCGGGTGGACATCAAAAAAGCCCTGCTGGAGCTGGAAGGAGCTTTGTGCAAGCCATAACGGCGCATAGAGTTGTGTCAGGAATAAGTTAGGCTCTCCGTGGAAAAATAAAAAGGAACTCTTGTATTGTTTGCGCTGGCTTAAGGTAACACGGGGAGTGTTGGCATGAACCAGGAAGGAAAAAACAATGGGAAAAGCGTAACGGGGTCGGGCAGGGAAGTGCCCCTGTGGTTTATCCAGGCCCGAAACACCATATACTACGTTTTGGGAGTAATTGAAGTCCTGCTGGCTTTCCGGCTGGTGCTGAAACTGCTTGGGGCCAGTACGTCCAGCGTCTTTGTCTCTTTCATATACGCTTTGAGCGGTGTTTTCACCCTCCCTTTCACCGGCGTGTTCAGGGCCCTTTCGGCCGGCTTTGACACCACAACCATTGTTTTTGAGCCGGATACGGTTATTGCCATGATCGTATATGCCGTTCTGGCCAGGGGCATTATAAGCTTTATCAGGCTTAGAACGGCCAGACCGGGGGACAGTTGAAAGTTTTATCCAATAAGCCTTGTCAAAGTATATATTGAATTTCCCTCTTAGAGTTTGCACCCCTCCTGTTGTATTATTCTATCCTGCTGAAAAAAAATAAGATGATTTTGTCCATTTACTTAGGCCAGGAATTGTGGAATAATTTTATAATTGGGCCTGGCTGATCCTGGCGAGTATCGGAGAGAATACGGGTGAGAAAGCAATTGGCAAAGTACCGACATCCAT
>JAKOSZ010000136.1 GCA_029776555.1 Bacillota bacterium
AAGGTTGTACACGAACCTTTCAATATAACTATCGGCAGTTTCCCCCTCTTTTGTGAACACCACAGACACATTGGAGACAACTTCGCCCCTTTCCGCGCCCCCTTTTACCATGTGGGCGTCAAATACCACAATAACGTTCATTTTTTTAAACCCCTGGTAGTTCGAAAGGATATTGATGAGTTTCTCTCTGTTTTCTTCAAGGGTTTCCCCATCCAAATCGAACACATCCGTCCAGGCGTTCAAAACATTATAACCGTCTATCACAAGATATGTCCGCTGCAGCAAACTTACTATACACCTCGCTGCCTCATAATTTCAAACATGACAATGGCCGCAGCCACGGCCGCGTTCAGGGAGGATATTTTACCCCTCATGGGAATATTGACCACAATGTCACAGCTTCTCATTACCAGCTGGCCCATGCCCTTGCCTTCGCTCCCTACCACTAGAGCCACCGGCCCTCTTAAGTCAGCATTGTAATAGGGTACCTCTCCTGTCATATCGGCGCCGACTACCCATATGTTCTTCTTCTTAAGGTATTCAATGGTCTGACTTATATTGGTAACCCTGGCAACGGGCACGTATTCCACTGCTCCCGACGATGCCTTGGCAACCGCCGCCGTCAATCCCACGGACCTCCTTTTCGGTATAATGACGCCGTGGGCTCCTGCCGCTTCACAAGTCCTGAGAATGGAACCGAAGTTTTGCACGTCGGTTATCTCATCCAGGATAACAATAAAAGGCGGCTCATGCCTGGAATCGGCCCTGGCGAGAATGTCGTCCACTTCCACATAGCCTTTTGCTGCCGTATATGCTATCACTCCCTGGTGTGAACGTGTAACCGTTATACTGTCAAGCTTTGCCCGCTTCACTGCCTGGACAATTATACCTTTTTGGCGGGCCAGCGCAATTATCTGCCTGATGGAACCCTCCTTTTCACCTTCGGCAACGAGTATCCTGTTTACCGGTCGTCCTGCTTTTAAGGCTTCAAGCACGGGGTTGCGGCCTTCCAGCCTGTCCAGCCCTTCCCCGGCTCCCTCTTCACCGGAACCGTTTCTCTTTATAATGATTTTGCTCACGCTTTTTCCCTTCTTTTTTCCTGTGTCGCCTTTGGCCAACGATTTCACCTGCCCGCTCTATCTTCCGCATATCTTCTTTTAAAACCAGGATTCATTTATCCCTTCTCCATTGGCCGCCATCGTCAAAGACTGCCATTTCAAGGACATCCATGAGCCTCTGAAAATCCCTTTTTAAAAAAAGGTAGCCTATAAGGCTTTCAAAACCTGTGGCATATCTGTAGTCAATTATACTGGCATTTTTAGGGGCGGTAGCCGCTTTGGCATTCCTGCCCCTTCTCACCACGTCCTGCTCCTCGGGCGAAAGGGAATCTATGAGCCTGTGCACTATGTCAGACTGAGCTCTAGCCTTTACATATTCAATGGACATCCTGTGCAGCTTATGTACCGACAGATTCTCCCTCCCTACCAGTACTGTTCTGACATATACCTCGAATACGGCATCTCCGACATAAGCCAGAACCAGCGGCGGAAGCTGTTTGACCAGCTCCATATCCGGAAAAATGTTACCGGGCAGGGCGCCGAAAAAATCACGCATAAAACCCAATCCTTCTTTCCTGGAGGAGGATATTCAAGCAAGCGTCACTCGGTTTTCCTATCCCTTATTACCCTGACCCCCTGGGGAGTGTCTTCCAAAATTATTCCCATAGTTCTGAGCTTTTCCCTGATCTCATCGGCCACTTTCCAGTTTTTTTGCAGCCTTGCCTGGCGGCGTTCCTCGATGAGCCGGGCGATTTCAGGCGGAATATCATCCATCTCTCTGCCGGAAGGCGACACTTCGCCAAGTTTCAAGCCCAGGACCTCATCCATCTTCACAATGAGGTCATATAAATCCCTGGACTTGTCTTTGTATCTCACTATAGCCCAAACAACTGCCAGTGCCCTGGGTATGTTAAGGTCGTCGTTTACGGCCTCTTTAAAGTCGTTACTAAAGTCCTCCAAAACATGGGGGGCAACTGCCGCAGTCCCGGTCTTATGAGCGGCAGCCCCTTCCCGCAGCCTGTCCAAAGAAATCTGGGCCGACTTTATTGCGTCCCATGTAAAGTTGAGCTTGTTGCGATAATGGGCGTTAAGGCAGAAGTATCTAAAAGCCAGCGGCTCATATCCTTTTTCTTTTAATTCGGAAATTGTATAGACATTGCC
>JAKOSZ010000137.1 GCA_029776555.1 Bacillota bacterium
CGTATATATTCCTAATATGGGTCTTGACCGTGTTGACAGTTGTATCCAGCCTCCTGGCAATCTCCTTGTTCTGCAGCCCCGCAGCCATCAGGGTAAGCACCTCCAGTTCCCTTTTGGTAAGCTGCTCGGCCGGAGAAGAGCCCACCCCTTCCCTGGCCTTAAAGCCGCTCTGTTCCAAAAAAGCCTGCATGGCCTTTGCCAAAATCATCTGATCCGCCAGGATTTTTAACAGTTCAACCCGCTCTTTTGTAAATACCCCCGCCGCAAGGCTGTTTTCCAGGTATAAAACACCCACCGGTATGCCCTTTAGCTGCAGAGGAAAACAGGCTATTGACTTTACCCCTGATTTGGCAATATAGGGGTCCCTGACAAATATTCCGGCCTGACTGCTGTCATTTAAAACTACCGGTTCAAGGGTCCTCGCAACGTAGCGCACCACCAGTTTTGACAGGTTGCCGCTTTTCTCCAGAGAAACCGGTTTTTCAGCCGTACTGCGGCCGTTCTTGTAATCCCTCCTGGCTTCAATGAACAACTCATCGTTGTTCTCCAGTATTATAAAGCCCCTGTCGGCACCGGCGCTTCTAACTGCCAGCTCCAGAAAATCGTCCAGCAGCCTGCCGGGGTCAGACCTCTCGGTAATATCCTGTATCTCATTTTGAAAGCCGCTGACGCCAGCCACCCCTGGCGCTCCCCTTCCGGCAATACCGGGGAAGAGGAGGATTTCCTTCAATATATCCACCGGGTTAACCGCTTCTTTTTCCCTTTTCTCCTCCACCCCGTCCAGCAGATCCGGATACTGACATTTCAGATCCTGGGCCTTTGCTTCGGCTCCCCACCGGCGGTACAGGCGGAAGGCTTCGCTTATATATACCCTGGCAATCCTTTCCCTGCCCTGGGCCGTATAAAAGCTCCCGGCCAGTTCACAGGCCAGGGCTTCCATATGAACATAGCCGTTTTCATGGGCAAAGCGGATGGCCTTATCATACAACTCCCCGGCTTCCTGCTTTCTGTCCAAAATCCGGCACTTTTCCGCTTCCATAAGCAAATACTTGTGGAGGAAGTTCTCCGGGCAGGAATCCGACCACTTCTTCATCGTTTTACTGTTTTTCTTAAGGGTTTTCATAAAGCCCTTCCGGCTTTTCCCGCCCAGCTTTTTATATACGGCGGCAATAGCAAGCGAATGGTAAAAAGTGTACTCTGTGGTCAGCATGAAACCTTTGATGGCGTCCTCGCAGTTTTTCATTTTCTCAACCGCCGAAAGAGCGCCGTGGTAATCGCCAAACATATAGCAAAGCTGGATTTTTGAGAAATAATAGGCTGCCAGCGACGGCTTGTCGTCTATAGCCGATTGAATAAACGCTTCCTCATCAAAGTCATCGCCGCATTCGGAAGAAGCGCGGCCTGTGGGGTTTGCCAGGGCGGAAACAAGCCGTTCATAGACTGTGGCATTGATGCCAAGGTTTTTATGCTTCATCCTTCTGGCATAGCTATTGTACTTTCGGGCTTCCTCCAGTACCTCGGCAAGGGCTGTTCCCATAAGGTACCTGCTTTCCAGGATAACGCCGTAGCAGTATCCGACCATTAGCACGTTTCCGGTTTCAACAGCCAGTTTCACGGCTTTATAGAGGTACTGGAGCCCTTCTTCCCAGTGCCGGGTCCAGTGAATTATCAAGGATCCCATTGTAAAGTATACGATGCATTTGGGAAGAGTCCTGTCATACCTCTCTACCAGGGATATGGCAACCTTCCCCAGCTCATAGCCGTCGGCATAGTTTCCCAGGACGCTTCCCTCGGTTATGGCATAGCCTATATATCCTATGGAAGCTATATCCGTGTTGCCGTATTTCAACGCGTGATTTCCGGCCTTAAGGATGGTAAAGGAGTATAAGTCGGGACGGCTGGTGCATATGACAAATATGAAGCTTATCAGGAGCTGGGCTATCTTTCTCTGTACAGGGTCTTTCATTTCCGGGAGTTTAGCCAGGTCCTCTATGCTCCTGTTGCGCATCCGCCATTTATAGGACAGCAGTTCTCTGGCGTAATCGGTCATGCCTGGATTGGCGGGCAGTTTCATCCCGAGGTTTTTCAACGCGTTTAAGCCTATCTGCAAAGCCTCGTCCCACTTCCCTGTTCCGGCATACAACAACATCTTTAAATCGTAAACATCCGCCCTCTCCAGCTCAGTCCCCATCCGGCGGACAGCTGTTTGGAACAGCTCCTCGGCCACCGCCGCATCGCCCATCAGGTACTCACACTGGGCCCGCTCCAGGTAAAGGGCGCGGCTTAAATGGTAGCAGCTTTCCCATGAGTCTGCCGGTAAAAGCCCCATACCGGCTTTATAATAGCTCAGGGCCGGGTCATAAGCGGCAGCGGCTTTTGCCTTCCTCCCTGCCGCCAGGTTGTATTCGGCAAGCTTCAGCCTCTCCGCCGGGTCATCTATCAAATCCAGCCCGCGGTTTATATGGTCCAGGACGGACAGTATTTTACCGTCAATTTCGTCCGCGCCGGCCTTTTGTAAAATCAACCTGCCCACTCTCACATGGGCTTCTTTCCTTTCTTCTTCCGAAAGCAGCGAGTATACCGCCTGCCGGACCGTGTCATGCAGGAATTCAAAGGTATCGGGCACTGTGTTTCGGCTTGCTGCCGGTGAACCCTCTTTTCCGGGAGAAACCGGCAGCAGCAGTCCTTCCAGTACTACGGGCACAAGAATGGAGGCTGTTTCGGCCCGGGTCTTTTGGCAAACAGCGCACAGGGTTCCCAAATCAAAGCTGTTCCCGACACAGGAGGCAAGTTTTAAAACAGCGAGGGTTTCCTGGGGGAACCTTTGCAGCTTTTCAAGTATAAAGCCCCCTACACCGTCAGGCATTTGCATCTCCCGTATGGCTTCCCCGTTCCATTCCCAGCAGCCGTTTTTCACATTGAATCTAAGAAGCTGAGCGTTATAAACCGACTTCAGCAACTGGCCCAGAAAGAAAGGAATTCCATAGGTTTTCCGGTATAAGGTTTCGGCCAGCTCATCCACTTTATCCCCGGGGCAGTGCAATGCTTCAGCGATGTATTCTCTTACCTCCCCATGGTTAAGCTGGGTAAGGCGGATTCCCCTCACTTTAGACCCGTCATTCCTGATTTTTTTAACTGTCACCGTCAAAGGGTGTTCTGCCGCAACTTCATTATCCCGGTAAGCCCCCACAAGAAGCATGTGGTTAAGGCCGGTAATCCTGCACAGGTGCCTTATAAATTCTAAAGAAGATAAATCGGCCCACTGCAGGTCGTCCAGGAATACGGTCAGGGGATGGCCCTTTTCCGCAAAAACCTTGATGAAGTTCCCGAAGGTCATATGAAAACGGTTTTGCGCCTCTGTGGGCTGAAGTGCCTCGACAGGGGGCTGAGGCCCAATGAGCATTTTCAGCTCGGGGATCAGTTCCGCAATAACAGAACCGCTGCTCCCCAGGGCCCGCCGTATTTTCCTTCTCCAGGCTTCCAGCTGCCCCGAGCTTTCTGTCATGATCTGCCTTATTACACTTCCCAGGGCAGCGGCAAAGGGGGCGTAGGGTATGTTTTGCCGCAGCTGGTCGAATTTGCCGTAGGCAAAATACCCTCTCCGCATGGCAATTGGCTTTAGTACTTCGTTTACCAGCATCGTTTTCCCTATCCCGGCATATCCGCTTACCAGTATGAATTCACCCTCACCGGTACATGCCCGCTCAAAAGCGGCTTTTAAGTCTTCCGCTTCAGCTTTCCTGCCATAAAGCCTGTTGGGCAGTAAAAAGCGCGAAGAGGCATCCATACGGCCCGGGGTAAAGGGTTTAATGTCTCCTGTTAAGTTCCACTGCCTTTTGCATTCTTCCAGGTCTTTTATAAGTCCGTAAGCGCTCTGGTAGCCTTCATCCGGGTTTGGGGAGAGCAGTTTCATAATGATGGGGAATAAAGCAGGGTGCGATTTCCCACTGCTTTCTCCCTGGCTGTCCGCTTCACCTGTCAAGCCGTCACAGCGCCATGGGGCTGAGTTTTCTAACAGCGGAAGAGCCTGGCCTGTCAGCATCTCATAAAAAACTGCTCCCAGGGCGTAATAGTCCCGGCGGCAGTCAGCAGCTCCAGCCCCTACCCCAGGCTGTTCTGAAGGCATGTACCCGTTGCTTTCCGGCATTGTATTAAGGACTGCTCCTCTTTCGCTTTTCGGCGAAAGGGCCGCCGCTTTGCTGAAATCCATTATTTTTGCTATTCCCGTGTCCGGATGATAGAGAATGTTCTCCGCTTTTAAGTTCATGTGAACTATGCCATTCTGGTGGAGTTCGCCCAAAGTCTCCGCCAGCTGGACAGCAATTTCAAGGAAGGCCGGCAGATCCAAAGGGGTGTTCTTCATATATCCTCTTAAGGGTATGGCCCCGGTGTCTTCCATAATCAGGGCAAAGGAATCTTCTGTCCTTTCCAGGCCAACAGGCTTGACTATACCTTGGATGTTGAGGTTCCGGGTAATCTCACACTCATTGACCAGTCCTGATATGGCGGCGGGACTGACTTCCTTTTTCCTTATTGTTTTTATAATAACTGGAATATTTTCGTTAGTTTTATGCCCCTTATATATTACTGTTTTGTCATTTTCAAGAATTTTTGTTTGTATTACATAACCCGGGAGTTCAATCATTTTTCTACCTCGCGACTTTCACTTTATTTGCTTACACATAAAGGAATAATGTTGAGGAAGATGTTATGACCCTTATTACGAAAATCTGCTCCGTTGCAAGATAGCTTCTATTGTTAAACATGATACCAGATTTTTGTCCTTTTTAAAAGGCCTATTTATATGAAAAGGCCTATTTATATGGACGGATTGCCTGGTTTGACCCACTGGGAAATGGGAAGCCGGCGGCCCGTTTCCCCGGCGCCTTAAAGCCCTTCATTGTTAAATTCGGGGATAAAGCTCTCCAGAGCCGTTTCCCCCTCCTGGATAAAGCCGTTTTTTACGCCCAGACCCACCGCATAATCCACCAGTTCGTCATATTCCCCTTTGGTAATCCTCCGGTTGATTTCCGGATACCTTTCCACCGGGTTGACCGGCGTGTACTGGTTCATGATGCTGATGTATATTTTATCTCCAAAGGTCTCATGCAAAAACCTGATGATATTCTTTGAATCCCCAAGGCAGCCCGCCAGGATCAAATGCCTCACGATGACGCCTTTTTGCATGATCCCCTTTTCATCAAACACCGGCTCCCCGGCCTGTCTTACCATCTCCGCAATTGCCCCGGAAGCGTAATGAAAATAGTCTTTGCATTTGGAATACTTAGTTGCCGGCGCCTCGTCAAAATATTTCATGTCCGGCAGGTAGATGTCAATATGTCCTTCCAAAAGCTTAAGCGTTTCTACTTTCTCATAACCGCTGCTGTTATAGACCAGCGGCAAACGAAGCCCCTTCCTCCTGGCCAGGCTGATGGCGCTTATAATCTGGGGCACAAAGTGGGTAGGAGTGACCAGGTTAATATTGTGAGCCCCCTTCTCCTCAAGCTCAAGAAATACTTCAGAAAGCCTCTCTATGCTTATCTTCTTCCCGGCCAGTCCCCTGGAAATGCTGTGGTTCTGGCAATAGACACAGCCCAGGCCGCAGCCGGAAAAGAACACGGTGCCCGACCCCCTCTCCCCCGACAGGCAGGGTTCCTCCCAGTAGTGAAGGGCAGCCCTCGCCACCACCAGCCGGTCCGTCATCCGGCAATACCCCTTCCGTCCTCTGGTGCGGTCCACATGACAGTTGCGCGGACATAAGGCGCAGTCCCTTAACAGTTGCTGATACATAAAAACCTTCCTTTTAAAATTTATGGCTAAAGCCTGTATTTTTCTGTCCCATGGGCAGGCCTTAATTCCACGCTGGCTTCTTTTTAGCCCTCCGGC
>JAKOSZ010000138.1 GCA_029776555.1 Bacillota bacterium
CCCCTGATCCTCCCTGCCGAATAGAGGAGCTCTTCCCCGGACAAGTCCCCGGCGCCTTCTATTTTAAACCGCTCCGCCAGGTACTTGGGATAAGAAAGGCTGAGCCTTTTCAAAAGTTCCGCCGCCAAACGCGGAACATCAAGTATTTCATCCTTAATGGCCCCCGCAAAAGCCAGGTTCAGTCCCGCTTCCTGGTCCTGGAACTTGGGCTGCAGCACCCCGGGAGTGTCCAGAAGAATTATCCTGTCCCCCAGCCTTATCCACTGCTTGCCCCGGGTAATTCCGGGCCTGTTCCCGGTGGCGGCGCTGGCCCTGCCCGCCACCCTGTTTATAAGGGAGGACTTCCCCACATTGGGAATACCCGCAACCATTGCCTTTATTGGGCTAATCCTCTTTCCCTTTGTCCGCTCCCGCTCCAGCTTGTCGGCCATGAGGCTTTCAATTTGCCGTATCAGCTGCCTGATCCCCGCGCCCTTAAGGGAGTCCACCGCAACACAGGAATAGCCCTGGGACCTGTACCACTCCATCCACTCCCCGGTGAGCTTTTCGTCGGCCAGGTCCGCCTTGTTGAGCACAAGAACCCTCCTCTTTGAGCCGATAATCTTGTTGATTTCCGGGTTTTTGCTGCTTTTGGGCACCCTGGCGTCAATCAGCTCAATGACCACGTCCACCAGTTTTAAGTTTTCCTGAAGGATTCTGCGGGTTTTGGCCATATGGCCGGGAAACCACTGGATATCCACGGCTGCCCTCCTGTTTTTAAAATTCTCAGTGTACAAGGCCCATGCGGTTTGCGGGAAAAATGCGGAACACGGCCTTACCCCTTATGCTTTCTTTATCCACCAGGCCGAACTCTCTGCTGTCGGAACTGTTCTCCCGGTTGTCCCCCAGCACCAGGTACTTGCCCTCCGGGATTCTTACGGGGAAGTTCAAGGCCCCTTCATAGGTTGCCCCCTCTACTTTTACGTAGGGCTCGTCAAGCCTTAAGCCGTTTACGTACACATAGCCGTCCCTTATATCCACCTCTTCCCCCGGCAGGCCCACTATCCTTTTAATGTAATCCAGCTTGCCGGGGTTGAAAAAGGGAAGGTACCTGGTGTTAAAAGCACCCCTTCTCATCTCTATCACTACAATGTCTCCCCTTCGGGGCTCATTGAAGAAGTAGCCGAGCTTGTATACTATAAGGTGTTCCCTGTCATTCAGCGTGTCTTCCATGGAGTGTCCTTCCACAATGGCCCGTTCAAACACGAAACTCCTTAAAAGCCACGCAATGACCAAAGCCAGCGCAATGGCCTCTATCCACTGCAGAAGTTCGCTTCTCTCGCGCTTCTTTTCTCCTTCGGGCCTGCTTACCGCTTCTTTGTAGTTTTTGTTCGCTCCGTCGTAATCCATGGCCATCTTCCTGTCAACTTTTTAAAGGTAAATATAAATAAAAGGGACTGACCGTCCCTCTTCTTTAAGACTAAAACCGGACCCCCCATATATTATACCGGTTTTAACAAGCGGCATGGGTTATTCTTTAGCCACCGTGTCGAACCTCTCCTTAACTTTAGCGGCTTTACCCACTCTCTGGCGCAGGTAATAGAGTTTTGCCCTTCTCACTTTCCCCTTCCTTACCAGTTCCACTTTTTCCAGCCTGGGGGAATGGAGGGGGAATATTCTCTCAACGCCAACGCCATAGGAAATCCTTCTCACGGTGAAGGTCTCCTTAACGCCCTCACCCCTCTTTGCTATGACGGTGCCCTCAAAAACCTGCACTCTCTCCCTGTTGCCTTCCTTTACCTTGACATGCACCCTTACGTAATCACCTATTTCAACCTTTGGTGCTTCGGTCTTCATATTCTCCTTTTCAATAGCCTTTATTAAGTCCACCTGAATTCTCCTCTCCTTACGGTAAATCTATTTACAGTAGTCTCAGTCACAGTAAATCCATAGTCCGGCAGAGGACCGTCTCTTCACATGTAGTGTATTATAGCACACGGAGCTGTCAATGTAAATATCTGCTGTCGGAGGACAGGAAGGCTTGTCCTCCTTAAGTCAATCCGAAAGCCCTTCTTCCCTCTTGACCTCCTCCAGCATTTTAAGGTCCTCCTGGCTGAGCCCCGCCCTTTCCAACAGGTCAGGCCTTTTTAAAAGCGTCCTTTTCAACGCCTGCCTTCTCCTCCACACTTGGATATTGGCGTGGTGCCCCGACAGCAGTATGTCCGGCACCCTTCTGCCCAGAAACACATAGGGCCTGGTATACTGGGGATATTCAAGGAGTCCTGCGACCAATGACTCGTCAGCACTTGACCCTTCATTGCCCAGCACTCCCGGTATCAGCCTGCTTACACAGTCTACCAGAACCAGGGCCGGCAGTTCCCCGCCCGTCAGGACATAGTCGCCGATGGAAATCTCCTCATCTACAATTTCCTCAATGACCCTCTCGTCTACCCCCTCATAGTGCCCGCATAGCAGCACCAGGTGTTTATGAGAGGCAAGCCTTTTGGCCGTCTCCTGGCTAAACAGCTTCCCCTGGGGGGTGAGATATATGGTAAGCGGCTTTGTTTCAAGGTCCCCGACTATTGACATATAGGCCTCATAGATGGGCTCGGCCATCATGACCATGCCGCTTCCGCCGCCATAGGGATAGTCATCGGCTTTTTTATGCTTGTCCCTGGAAAAATCCCTTATATTGACGGCATTTATTTCAATTAAACCTTTCTGCTGCGCCCTTCCCAGAATGCTGGAACCGGATACGGCCATTATTAGTTCCGGGAAAAGGGTCAAAATGTCAAACCTCATTGTCCATTAGTCCTTTCGGAAGCGAAACCGTAATCTCCTTTTCTTCCGGAGCAACCCTTTTTACAACGCTCTTTAACGCCGGTATCAGGATTTCCTTTCCGCCTTTGCCTTTCACCAGGTACACGTCGTTGCTCCCTGCCTGCAAAACCTCCGCCAGGATTCCAAGCACGCCGCCATTTTCCTCAACCACGGTGCAGCCTATAAGGTCGCAGATAAAATATGAGTATTCCGGCAGTTTAACCGCGTTTTCCCGGTCCACTTTAAGGTATAGACCCTTTAAGGTCTCCGCTGTGTTCATGTCGTCAATGCCTGCAAGTTTTAGTATCACCAGCTGCTTAAAGAATTTTACCCGCTCAACAGCATACTTTTGAAGAACCCCGTCCCTCTCCAGAAAAACCGTCTTGAGCTTCTTAAACCTTTGAGGATCGTCCGTAAGCGGTTCAACTTTGACCTCGCCTTTTACTCCGTGAGTCCTGGTTATTTTGCCTATTGCCAGGAATTCCTCCAATCTTTAAACACCTGCCTGTATGGGTATCCCCGCATTTTCAAAGTCCTGCCTGCCGGGGGAAAATCGGCCGTTAGTTCGGTGTTGACCTCCCCAACCGATTTCTCCCCAGCTTATCCCGGCCAGCTCACTGGATAATTTCAACCACCACTCGCTTTCCCTGCTTGATGGCCGCAGCCTTTAAAACCGTTCTTATTGCCTTGGCAATCCTTCCCTGCTTGCCTATGACCTTTCCCATGTCGTCTTTGGAAACCTTAAGTTCCAGGATAAGGGACTTTTCACCTTCAACCTCGTTTACCTGCACCTCATCAGGATTGTCAACCAAAGCCCTTGCAACAGTTTCAAGAAGTTCTTTCATTTTAATACCTCCTGTTGATGATTTCACGCGTGGTATGTGCACTACTGCAATACTCCGGTCTTTTTCAACAGAGACTTGACGGTGTCCGTAGGTTGAGCTCCGTTTTTCAGCCACTTCTTTGCCTTTTCGCTGTCAATGTTGATTTCTGCCGGGTCCTTTAACGGATTGTAGGTCCCGATTTCCTCTATGAACCTTCCGTCCCTGGGAAATCTTGAATCAGCTACAACAACCCTGTAATAGGGATTTTTCTTGGCCCCTATCCTTTTCAGCCTTATCCTGACTGCCATACTGTCACCTCCTTGCAGGAAGATTTATTTGAACCAAACGGCATCGGGCGTCGGTCCGTCGCCTTTGGCTTCGCTTTAAGCCCTGCCGGATTTGTCAGAAGGGAAATTTAAACCTTCCGGCACCTTTCGTGCCGCGCTTTTCCATGTCCCCAACGACCTTCATCATTCTTTTCATGTCTTCAAAGCTTTTAAGCAGCCGGTTTACTTCCTGTACGCTGGTCCCGCTGCCCATGGCTATGCGCTTTCTTCTGCTGCCGTTTATTATGGAGGGGTCATTCCTTTCCTGCTTTGTCATGGATTTTATTATGGCCTCCGCCCTCAGCATCCTCTTATCGTCCAGGTCGGCGCTCCGCATCACCCTCGGGTCAAAACCGGGTATCATGCTTAAAACCTGGCTTAA
>JAKOSZ010000139.1 GCA_029776555.1 Bacillota bacterium
AAATTGACTCCACCAAATCCTGTCCAACCTGTCCTACGTATTTAATATAACGGTCATAAAACCTTTGATAGGAAATGCCGGTGATGTTGCGAACGCCCTTGGCAATGACCGCCATTGATTCCTGCATGGGCGGAGGAAGCTCATCAAAACGGGTGACCACGGCCGGGTTGTTGAAGTAAAAGTTCCTGGCAACGTCGATCTCTACGATTTTTCCGGCAATCTCCATGTCATCCTGGCTTAAGTTAAAAGGGTCATAGCCTTCACCGCCGTCTCCGGTGGTCAATACCAGCCTTCCCGTTTCAGGCGAGAAGTTGAGGCTGTTGACGCCGTTGTGATTGAAAAAGGGCCTTTTTAAATTAAGCAAGGTCCGCCGTTTTTGAGGCCGGCCGTTGGGCGGCAGGACCCACTCTTCTACCGTATCAATGTGGTCGTAACGGTTTTCCCTGTCTGTCCACTTTAAGTTCAAAGTCTTGGGGTCGCAGGGGTTGGGGTTATAAAATTCAGGAAGGCCTCCTGTTCCCCGTTCTCCGGCTGAAGGAGCGGCAAAAGCTCCCGGTCCCTGAGTTCCTGCCAGGGAGTAATGAAGATAAAAGAGGCCGTTATAACGAAATTGGGGATGAAAGGCCAGCCCCAGCAAGCCCCTTTCATCATATCCGCCGCCCGACGCGCCCAATTTCAGGACCTGCGGGCGGATATCCAAAAAGGTTCCTGCTCTTCCACCCCTTATGTAAAAAATCTCTCCTGGCTGGGTCGCAATGAAGAGGCTTTCAGTCAGATCTCCAGGAAGTATGGCCGTTTTCAGGACAGTGGGCAGGTTCAGATTGGTAATCAGGGGACGCAAACCGACTCTGACTTTTGGCAGCAAGCTGATACACCTTCTTACTTACCTACAATAAGAATACCTATTCTCCAGGATATGATTGGAGCCGGCTTGCTGATACCAGTTTAATGCTGTCCTGCAAACCTGGAAAGCCGTGCCTTCCGGACGGTTCTTATGAGCATGTGCTTCCCATTGGCGGGTTGGGAAAGCGGTATCAGGGCGGAACGCCGTCTATAAAGGCAAAAACAAACATCCGAAGGCAAGACCCTGACAAATGAACAAAGCCCTGCTTTCGGATGTCATTTTACCTGTCATATAATCCTGCCGCGAGACCGCATAAGTTTATCAAATCTTCCGTATAACAAATCGCCTTGCGGCAAACCGGTGCACATCCGCCGCCTGCGAAAGGCGCCGGTGTAAAGGTATAGGAGATGCCTTCACCTTCCTTAAATGTATGCTTTTATATCCCCGTAGAGGAATGTGTACTTTGAATCAAAGCCGGAACCGCTTGCGTCCTTAAGGACCAGCGTCATGCGGCATGGGGCTTTTTGGGGCAGTCTGTACCGGATAACCGGACCGGGAAGGTTGGTGTTAGCAGCGGTCCCCGGATGGTCCCAGGCCAGGAGGAAAATTTCCTCGTCGCCGAACATGAGGCTTGCCTCGATACGGCCCGGCGGCACGTCACCGAGGCTGTCGGAAAGCAGCCACAGCTCCGCCGTGAACTCCTCCC
>JAKOSZ010000140.1 GCA_029776555.1 Bacillota bacterium
CAGGCCGCCAGCCTCCAGAAAATGGCCGGAAAGCTTTTAAATCCTGAGGAAAGGGACCTTAAAAGGGCGGAGCTTATAAGAAGCAAGCTTGGCTCCCTTTAAAGGGATGCGGCATTATGTGATTTTAATACCTAAAACAGGGTAAAGTATAAAAAAGCAGGACAGAGGACAAAGAACCAACAGGCAGTGTTGAGCATAAAGGAGGGTGAGCGTGATGTTTGGAGGACGTTTTACGGAGAAAGCGGAAAGAGCCTTCGCCTTTGCCCAGGAAAGCGCGATGGCTTTGGGACATAACTACGTGGGAACGGAACATATTCTGCTCGGACTGGTGAGAGAGGGCACCGGTATTGCGGCCCGGGTACTGCAAAACCAGGGAATTACTCCGGAAAAGGTGACGAAGGAAATAGAGGCGTTGATAGGCAAAGGTGAAGAGATCAACCGGCAGCCGGTGGGGCTGACGCCCAGGAGCAAAAGGGTGGTGGAGCTCTCCTTTGCCGAGGCGAGGAAACTGGGGCACAACTATATCGGCACCGAGCACCTTCTGCTGGGGATAATGAAGGAGGGAGACAGCATTGCGGCAAGGATACTGATGAACCTGGGAGTGGACCCCCAGAGGCTTTACAGCGAAATCATAAGGATGCTGAACAACGAAACGGTCAGCGCAGGCGGAGAGGCGAGGAATTCACCGAGATACGCCAATACACCTACCCTCAACCAGTTTGGCCGTGACCTGACCGAAATGGCTCGTGAAGGCAAAATAGACCCGGTCATAGGCCGTGATAGGGAGATTGAGAGGGTAATACAGATTTTGAGCAGGCGCACGAAAAACAATCCCTGCCTAATCGGGGAGCCCGGAGTGGGGAAAACGGCCATTGTGGAAGGCCTGGCCCAGAAAATTGTTGAGGGCAACATACCTGAGATACTGAAAAACAAGCGGGTTGTGACCATGGACCTTTCTTCCATGGTTGCCGGCGCCAAGTACAGGGGCGAGTTTGAAGAAAGGCTTAAGAAGGCCATGGATGAGGTTAAGAAGGCGGGCAATGTTATTCTTTTCATTGACGAGATGCATACAATAGTAGGGGCCGGCGCCGCGGAAGGGGCCATTGATGCCTCCAATATATTAAAGCCTTCCCTGGCCAGGGGAGAGCTGCAGGTTATAGGCGCCACAACTTTGGACGAGTACAGGAAGAATGTTGAAAAGGATGCGGCCCTGGAGAGAAGGTTCCAGCCCATAATAGTAGGAGAACCCAGCAGGGAGGAAACGCTGGAGATACTTAAAGGGTTAAGGGACAAGTATGAGGCCCATCACAGGGTAAAAATCACCGATGAGGCCCTGGAAGCAGCTGTCAAACTGTCCGACAGGTATATAACCGACAGGTTTTTGCCCGACAAGGCTATCGACCTGATAGACGAGGCCGCCTCCAGGGTAAGGCTTAAAGCCTTTACCGCACCCCCGGACCTTAAAAAGCTGGAGGAGAGAATGGAGAAACTGGCCAAGGAAAAGGAAGACGCCATCCGCTGCCAGGAGTTCGAAAAGGCCGCAAAAATAAGGGATGAGGAGCACAGGATAAGGAGTGAGCTGGAGAAATTCAAGAATGAATGGCAGCAGAAGAACAGCACCGTCACAAACACCGTCACCGATGAAGAGATAGGTGAGATAGTGTCCAGCTGGACGGGCATCCCGGTCAGGAGGCTGGTGGAAGAAGAATCGGAAAAGCTGATGAAGCTGGAGGACGTGCTCCACAAGAGGGTCATCGGCCAGGATGAGGCTGTCAGGGCTGTGGCAAGGGCGATAAGGAGGGGGAGAGTGGGGCTTAAAGACCCGAAGCGCCCCATTGGCTCTTTCATATTCCTGGGGCCTACGGGAGTGGGCAAGACCGAGCTCAGCAAGGCCCTCGCCGAGGCCATGTTCGGCAATGAAAACGAAATGATAAGGGTAGACATGTCGGAGTACATGGAGAAGCACAGCGTTTCCAGGCTTGTGGGTTCGCCTCCCGGCTATGTGGGCTACGAGGAAGGGGGCCAGCTGACGGAAAAGGTCAGGAGAAAACCCTATTCGGTGGTCCTGTTTGACGAGATTGAGAAGGCCCACCCCGACGTTTTCAACATACTGCTGCAGATTTTGGACGACGGGGTGCTTACCGATGCCCAGGGCAGAAGGGTCAACTTCCGCAATACGGTTATCATAATGACCTCCAACGTCGGGGCCAGAACCATAACGGAGCCCAAAAGGCTTGGATTTGCGGCAGGGGACGCCGACAAGGCCAAAAGCTATGAGGAAATGAAGAACAATGTAATGAGTGAACTGAAGAGGACCTTCCGCCCGGAATTCCTCAACAGGATTGACGAGATAATCGTCTTCCACCCCCTGGACGAAGAGCACATAAAGAAGATTGTAGGCCTGCTGACGGACATGCTGGCAAACAGGTTAAAGCAGAACAACATCGATTTTGAGCTCACTGAGGCGGCAAAGGCCTTCCTGGCCCAGAAGGGCTTTGACCCGGTCTATGGCGCAAGGCCTTTAAAGAGGGCCATACAGAGCATGGTGGAAGACCGGCTGGCGGAGGAAATGCTGGAAGGAAGAATAAAGGCGGGCGATAGGGTCAAGGTTGACTTAAAAGACGGGGAACTGGTAGTGGTCAGGAAGGCAAAGAGCAGTGCCAGGGCCCAGGCTTGAAAGTCGAATTTTAGGGGCTTATAAAGAGACTCTCCCTTAATTGCGTTTTATTTTCCAGGGTGATATAATTTTAGTTGATTTCCGGCGGGATTTAATTCCGCCGGAAATACAATGGGAACCGGTAAAATGGGAAAGATGAAAAACGAAAAGCCAATACCCGCTGAGGAGTTTTTATGATGCAAATGTTTGATTTTTGGGGGATTTTAGACAGTATTTTCGACCTGGCAAGTATTCTTTTTCAGGCGCTCCTTTGGATCATCTTTGTATATTATCTGGTTATCTCCGCCTTTGGCTGGGTGAAACGGAAAGAGGAACCTGCCGAAAATTTTCCCGTTAAGTATAAATTTGCGGCTGTCATATCCGCCCACAATGAAGAAAAGGTCATCGGGGGAATTATAAGGAGCTTAAAAGCCCAGAAGTATCCCAAAGACATGTATGACATATACGTGGTTGCCGACAACTGCACCGACAACACGGCCAAAGTTGCCGCGGAAAACGGGGCTATTGTTTTTGAACGCTTTGATAACACCAGGAGGGGGAAAGGATACTCCCTTGAATGGATGTTCAACAGGCTGTTCCAGCTGGACAGGAAATATGACGCTGTTTGCATATTTGACGCCGACAACCTGGTTTCTTCCAGGTTCCTGCTGGAGATGAACAAGCAGCTTTCCAAGGGCCACAAGGTAATCCAGGGCTACCTGGACAGTAAAAACCCTTATGACACCTGGATTTCGGGCAACTACTCCATTGCCTACTGGATCAGCAACAGGCTTTTTCAGCTCCCCAGGTATTACCTTGGCTTGAACTGCGCCCTGGGAGGCACCGGCTTCACCATAGCCACCGACGTGTTAAAAGAAATCGGCTGGGGGGCTACCAGCCTCACGGAGGACCTGGAGTTTTCCTTAAAACTGGTGCTGAAGGGCATGCGGGTGTCCTGGTCCCACGAAGCCGTCGTATATGACGAAAAGCCCTTGGGGTTAAAGCAGTCCTGGAGACAGCGCAAGCGCTGGATGCAGGGCCATTCCGACTGCGCCACCAGGTACCTTAAAAAACTTCTGAAGAAGGCACTGAAAGACAGGGATATGGTGGCACTGGACGCCTCCATTTATTTAATACAGCCTTTCATCATTGTGGTGAATGGAATAGCCCTGGTCATAGGGATGGGAATTTTTTTCGCCAACCTTGCCTTAAATCTTTCCACGCTGCTTTTTGTGCTGCTTATAGGGGTTGTTACCTACATAACCGTAATATTCGTTATCATTGAAGGCAAACTGACACCTAAGATATTCCTGTATTTTCTCACCTACCCTGTGTACAGCCTGACCTGGGTACCCATAATAATAGACGGATTTCTAAACAGGCATAAAAAGGAATGGGTACACACCCTTCATACCAGAGCCCTTGACATTGACGACATCGAATCCCTGGACAAGATATAAGGACGGTTTCTCCGGATGCGCCTCTAAGCCTTTTCCAGGTCCCTTATGCTTATTTCCCTTGTGTGGACTGTGTGGTACCAGACCCGGTTGTTCTTGCTCAAAAAGCCCTGGATGGTTATGGGCAGCCAGGTAATGCAGTAAAAGGGGTATACGATGAAGCCAAGCAGAACTTTTAAGTTAAACTTCTTTTCGATCATGATTATCCATGGCCCGTAGAAAAGCTGAAAAAGCGCAAACACATACCATATCCCGGCAGGGAACACGTATCTTATGCTGTAGAAGGGAGACTGGGGATATATTGTCTGGATCCACATCATGATGGTGGTAAGGCCGATGAATATGTATCTGACAGGCTGAAACAGGTATATAGCGCAGTCCAGGGCGGTGAGGTCGTTCTCCCTGAAGGCCTTTGCAAAGAGCAAACCCAGGTAGCGGCTGGCGCAGTCGGCATGCCCCTGCATCCACCGTTTCCGCTGGAGCCATGACTGTTTCAGGGTAAGGGGTTTTTCATCGTATACTACGGCGTTATGGGCCCAGGCTATTTTGATGCCGTTTAAGGCCATCTTCATTGTGAATTCCAGGTCTTCGGTGAGGCAGGTGGCTCCCCAGCCTGTCTTCTTCAAAGTCTCCAAATCCACGCAGAATCCGGTACCGCAAAGACTGCAGCTTAGGCCAAGATAATAGCGGGGAAGCTGGAATATCCTGTTGGACAGCCAGAAGGCTATTGAGTAGGAACAGGTTATCCAGGAGTCAAAGGGGTTTTTGCTGTCGATGTAGCCCTGGACAACCTTGAATCCCTTTAAAAGCTGCTTGTTCATTTCCAGAAGGAAATTGGATGAGACCAGGTTGTCCGCGTCGAAGACAGCCACCGCGTCATACTTGTTTCCCATGGCGAAGATTTTCTCAAACATCCACTCCAGGGCGTAACCCTTACCCCTTTCGCTGTCGTTGAACCTCTTATATACGATGGCCCCGTGCCGGGCAGCCACCTCCGCCGTCCTGTCGCTGCAGTTATCCGCCACCACATAGATGTCGTAGAGTTCCCGGGGATAACTCTGCCTTAAGAGGCTGTCCACAATGTGGCCTATGACGCACTCTTCGTTGTGAGCCGCTATAACCAGGGCAAACCTCTTGACCGGGGGATAAAGGCGAGGGTCCTCCTCCTTCCTTTTTTTCAAGCCCCAGACGGATACTATGAAAAAGTAACAGCTGGTTATGAATATCAGGACCTGTATGACTTGGGTGACAAGAAATACGGCGCTGTTCAAACAAAAAACCATATCATTCCTCCGGGCTTTACCGTCTTATGTTGATTAATTTCAAAGAAGGAGAGTATTCCCCTCAGGAACCGACGGTGCAGTTTATAATTATTTTGCGTCGTAAGAGAAAAAATATTAAAAGATGTATTGAAAATAGTAAGCCTGGAAAGAAAAGGAGATTCAAAATGCCAAAACCTTATATTAACAACGCAGTGGTGGGCAATTCCTCCATGCTGGCCTGTATAGACGAAAAGGGCCAGCTGATCAGGCTTTTTTGGCCTGGTATTGACCGCTTTCAACAGGTCAGCAGCTTTCTCATTGGAATCAGTCAAGCAAACGGCCATGGGGGCACAAAATGGCTTAACGGGGATGGATTTGGGCATAGCCAGCATTATCTGCCGGACACCAACGTCCTGGAGACGGTTTGCACTGAAGTTGAAGGCCATCTTCAAATACAGCAGGCCGACTTTGTGCTTCCGGACAGGGATGTTCTGGTAAGGCTGATTGACATAAGAAACACGGGGCCGGCAGAGGCGGATTTGGACCTGGTCCTCTATTCTTCTTTTAGCAGTGCCATCCATGACCCTGCCGGCTCAATGTTCGATTTTGACACGGATGCCCTTGTTCACTACAGGCACGGCTGTTATATGGCCGTTTATGCCAACGTCTTCTCTATGGGTTTCCAGCTGGGGAGCAGCGCCTGTTATGCCGCCGGGAAAAATGAGTTTCACGGCTATGACGCCATTGGGATGACCCCGGAGGCGGCCGTTTCCTGGAGGCTTGGCAGGATTCAGGCCGGGGAGAAAAAAAGATTCCTGCTGGGGCTTTGTTTCTCGGACAGCCTGGCAGGCCTGAGAGAAAGGGTAAGGGAGTTAAGGGCCCTGGATGGGGATGAGCTTTTGCAAAAAACCGTTGATTACTGGAGAAGGTTTCTCGCTTCAGCCAGACAGGTCACCACGGGGGATGTCCGCCTTGACAGCCTCTACAAGAGGTCTCTGCTGCTTTTAAGGCTCATGTGGGATAAAAGGCACGGCG
Source organism: Bacillota bacterium (assembly GCA_029776555.1). Classification (GTDB taxonomy): domain Bacteria; phylum Bacillota; class Clostridia; order Acetivibrionales; family JAKOSZ01; genus JAKOSZ01. Next base: position 6,411 of record JAKOSZ010000140.1, read on the forward strand.
GCATTATCGCCGCGCCGGAAGTGGACGAGGAGTTTAGCAGGTGTGGAAGGTACGCCTACTGCTGGGGCAGGGATGCGGCCTTTATAACCGAAGCCCTGGACAGGAGCGGATTGACCCATATGGTGGACAGTTTCTACGGCTGGGCTGTAAAAGCCCAGGACGAAAGCGGCCTGTGGCACCAGAGGTATTATGCGGACGGAAACCTGGCGCCGTCCTGGGGCCTCCAGCCGGATGAAATCGGGACCCTGGTATGGGGGATGATGAGGCACTACCAGGCAAACAAAGACCGCGGCTTTCTTGCCGGGGTATGGGAGAGCGCCAGGAAGGCCGTGGAGTTCCTGCTGGGCTATACTGACCCGGAAACAGGCCTCCCGCTGCCAGGCTATGACCTATGGGAAGAGAGCTTCGGGGAGCACACCTACTCGACGGCTGCGGTTTGCGCCGGTATCAGGGCGGGAGCTGAGATGGCGAGACAGCTTGTCAAAGCGGAAGGGCTTGCGGAATACTGGGAGAAGCGCTATGAGGAAATGAGGACTGCCATGGAGAAAAAGCTGTGGAGCGAAAAGCAGGGGCGCTTTTTAAGGAGTGTAAGGGTAAAGCTGAATCCCTGGGGGGAGGAAACGGCCGGTGAGGATGTAAGAATAACGGTAAAGCGGAGAAGCTTTGTACGGAGGCTCTTTCCCGAGGATGCCAGGATAGACGCAAGCCTGATAGGAGTCAGTGTGCCGTTCGAACTTTTCCCTCCTGACGACCCCAGGGTTATAAGTACCGTTGAAGCCATAGAAAGGTCACTGACCTACCCCGGCGGCGGTATCGGGCGGTATGAAGGCGACAGCTACATCGGCGGGAATCCCTGGCTTGTAACTACCCTGTGGCTGGCCTTGTATCACATACGCGCGAAAAACTTTGCCAGGGCCCGGATGTGTCTGGACTGGGCGGTGAGAGGACGGACAGGGCTTGATCTCCTCCCGGAACAGGTGGATAAAAATACAGGGAAGCCGGTCTGGGTGATACCTTTGACATGGTCCCACGCTATGTATATCCTGGTTCTTCTGGAGCTTCTGGAAGCCGGAGAGCTTTAGTCCGCAAACTTTTTCAGCTTCGGTTCCTTTCGCCGGAATTGCGGGTGGTGAAGGGGCCCTTATGGTGGAATATGGTGGAGGGGCTTATCCCGTGGTTTATTACAAGGTGTAAAAACATGAGCAGTTTTTTAATGGAACCCCACATGAATACTCCCTTCTTAACGGATTAATGCTGTTACAGAATATGATATAATGGTCGAAGATGTGATATATACCTTTGGTCGGATGCGGAGAGGGGATTATGTCCAGGAACAAAACCGTATTTGTATGCCAGGAGTGCGGCTACGAAAGTCCGGGCTGGCTGGGGAAATGCCCGGGCTGCGGAAGCTGGAACAGCCTTGTGGAGGAGCTACCGGATAAACAAACCCGGGGAAGCAGCCTGCCCGCCGCTGAGGCTGTTCCCATAGGCCTGGCGGAAGTTGCGGCGGGAAAGGAGAAGCGCACCAGGACAGGCGTAAAGGAGTTTGACAGGGTCCTGGGGGGAGGCCTGGTAAAGGGCTCCCTGGTCCTGGTGGGAGGCGACCCGGGCATAGGCAAATCCACCCTGGTGTTGCAGGTGTGCGATAAGATGAAATCTCTTCCCCTTATCCTGTATGTTTCGGGGGAAGAATCGGTTGAGCAGATAAAGCTGAGAGCTGATCGGCTGGGAGTGGACAACCCGAACCTGAAAATAGTGCCGGAGACCAGTTTTAACTCTGTGGAAGCCCTTGCGGCAAAGCTGCAGCCGCCCCTTGTCATAGTTGACTCCATCCAGACCATGTACGTGGAAGACCTTGAATCGGCCGCCGGCTCGGTAAGCCAGGTGAGGGAGGTCACGGCCAGGCTCATGCGCATGGCCAAAAGCATGGGCATTACGACCATCATACTTGGCCATGTCACCAAGGAAGGCGCCATAGCAGGCCCCAGGGTCTTGGAACACATGGTGGATACGGTGCTGTACTTTGAAGGGGACAGGCATTTGAGCTACAGAATTTTAAGGACCGTGAAAAACAGGTTTGGCTCCACCAACGAGATAGGCGTGTTTGAAATGAGGGATACGGGCCTGGTGGAAATAGAGAATCCTTCCATGATGATGCTGGCTGAGAAGCCGGAGAACGCTCCGGGCTCGGCGGTGGTGTGCACCGTGGAGGGGACAAGGCCAATGCTGGTGGAGATACAGGCCCTGGTGAGCATCAGCAGCTTTGGAATGCCCAGGCGAATGGCAATGGGCATCGATTACAACCGGGTAACCCTCTTAATGGCTGTCCTTGAAAAGAGAATAGGCATGGAACTGCACAACTTCGACGCCTACGTAAATGTGGCAGGGGGCTTAAAAATAGAAGAGCCGGCCTGCGATCTGGGGGTGATTACGGCCATAGCCTCCAGTTTTAAAAACATCCCGGTGGCGTCGGACACGGTCTTTATTGGGGAAATCGGGCTCACAGGCGAAGTCAGGGCCGTCAGCCAGATAGAGAAGCGCCTTATGGAAGCCGCGCGACTAGGTTTTAAAAAGTGCATTGTGCCTGCCGGGAACATGAAAACGATAAAGACAATGAAAAAGCTGGACGGGCTTTCTGTAAAACAGGTGAAAAACGTGCAGGAAACTCTAGACCTGCTGTTTTAGAAGGTTTGCGGCAGGAGCGGCTTGACCGGACTTAAAAACGCCCTCCTATCTTAAGTTGTATTTCCCAAGAAGCTTAATCCTGTCGTTTTCCTTGATGATAATGTCGTAAAGGTTCAAGTCAAGGGTATTGCAGATGGATGCCAGATAAAAGAGGTTCCTTCCCATTTCCCGCTCTATTATATCCCGGCAGTTGTCGCAGAGCTTGCCGTAAAGGTGGGTGGCCATGACGTTGCGGATTTCCTCCAGGCTGCCGTCTTCGGGAAATGACTGCTTTTTGGCATCGATTTTAATGCATCCGCACTGTGTGACCGCTTTGATGATTGAACGGTTTACGCGGGCATTGGAATCCTGGTATTTTGTTATAAGGTCCACTATACTTCTGTTTCTGAGAAGTAATTCATGGGCGGTATACTGGAAATCGTCAACCATTATGTCTTTCAACAACACTCACTCTCCGCTGAAACCGACTATTTTAATACGCCAGCTGCGTGATGGAAAAGTGCTTCCAACACCATTATAATTACATGGCAAAACAGTTGTCAATTGGCAGCCATATGGTAATCATTGACAAATAAGTTAAGCTGCCGCTCAAATCTTTTTGGCTGAAAATAAGCTTTGGCACCCGGTGCAAAATATTCATAGGATAATAAAGAGAAATGCCGTCCTCGTTGTGATAAAATATTGCTAAACGGTAAACGGGGAGGTTTGTGTATAGCGGGTTTGACGGGCTTATTAAAATGGCGGCAGGTTTTTGGGAGAAGCAAATCACTAAGTACGGAAAAGACTGAGGACAGCTTGTCTAAAATGGAAATAATTTAATAATATCTTTTAAACCTGGAACCGGTGAGTAAAAAAAAACCCTGCCGGAGTCGCCGGAAATGCGGTCGTAATCGCGTTTTTGACAATAATAACCGTTTGTAGTATACTAATTTACACGGGATTATTTTTTATTGTCAATGCAGGTGGTCTATTACCTTTTGTCCATAGATGTTTTTTGGGGGAAAGTGTCATGTTTAACGTGGGGGACAAGGTTGTTTACCCTATGCATGGAGCGGGCATTATTGAGTCCATCGAAGAGAAAGTAATTCTTGGGAAAAAGAAAAATTATTACATAATGCACATGCCCGTCGGTGACATGAAGGTAATGATCCCTACTGAAAATGTAAAGGACATCGGAATCAGGCAGGTCATAAGCGAAAGCGATGTGGACAAGGTGTTTGCCATACTGGAAGACCACAGTCCAAATGTCAACAGGAACTGGAGCAAGAGATACAGGGAAAACATGAACAAGATAAAAAGCGGCGACATATTTGAAGTGGCGGATGTGGTGCGCTCGCTGGTGCTAAGGTGCAATGAAAAGGGACTGTCCATGGGAGAAAGGAAGATGCTGAACAGCGCCAGGCAGATTCTGGTGAGTGAACTGGTTTTAGCCAAGGGTGTGGACCGTGAAGAGATAGAAGAGATAATTGACAGCTGTCTCAAGCTTTAGAGATTTTGCTTCCAAATAAACAGCATGCTGCTTCTCGGTGTGTGTGCGGTTTACAGCCATTAATTTAATATTAGGGGAGAAGAGTGCTGTGTTAAACAAGACTATTAAAACGACATTTGCCGCAGTCGGAGCCATTACCGGAATCACGCTTAGCAAATTTCTCTTTGACAGCGGGGGGATGCAGATTCCCCAGAGTTTTAAAATCGGATTGTACATCCTGATGTCCTCAGTTGGCGCTATCCTTTTGTATATCACGGCCAACGAAATCATAATGCTGGTGATGAAGGTCTTTGACCGGGTAGAAGCCATCTTCCAGTCCATGACTCTCTACGAATTGGCTCTAAGCGTTGTCGGATTGATAGCCGGGTTGATAGCGGCAAACCTCATAACACTTCCCATAAGCAAAGTAGAGGTGGTCGGGCTGCCCATCTGCATAGCGGTCAACATAATGTTTGGATGGGCGGGAATGGCCGCCGCGTCAGGGAAAAAGGACCAGTCCCTCCATCGGCTTTTTTCCGGCAAGAAGGGCGCAGCTTTCGGGGAACGGGCGGTATCGGTGAAAATACTGGACTCCAACGTGATAATAGACGGAAGGATACTGGACATATGCAGGATCGGCTTTCTTGAAGGAGAGTTTATAGTACCTTCCTTTGTGCTGGATGAGCTTAAAAGGCTGGCCGACTCCTCCGATTCATTTAAGAGGAATAAGGGGAGGCGGGGGCTGGATGTGCTGAGCATGTTCCAGAAAGACCTGGATAACGTCGTCAGGATTGAAAACATTGAAGTGGAGGGCAGCGAGGCCGACGACAAGCTCATTAAAGCGGCTAAAAAGCTTAACGCCAAGATAATCACCAATGACTACAACCTCAATAAAGTTGCCGGCTTTCACAACGTCCCGGTGTTAAACATCAATGAGCTGGTAAACGCCGTTAAACCCATTGCCATTCCGGGCGAAGAGATAAATGTTCATGTGATAAAGGACGGTAAGGAGAACGGCCAGGGAGTGGCCTACCTAAACGACGGGACGATGATCGTGGTGGACGGAGGGAAGAAACACATAGGAGAAACGGTAAACGTCGTGGTAACCAGTGTATTCCAGACAGCCGCAGGAAGAATGATTTTTGCCAAGCCCAAGTCAATGGTTGAGAAGTCAATTGATTGGAATGTCTCGGTGGGGAGGATTGAATGAAGGGTAGAAGGGATCTCACCGCCTGGGCTGTAATAGTGGCTGCTGGAAAAGGCACACGGATGAATTCCACCGTCAACAAACAGTATATGGAAATATGCGGAAAGCCTGTATTGGCGTGGGCCCTTCAGGCTTTTGAACGCTGCAGCGCCATAGAAGGGGTTGTGCTGGTGGTAAACCCCCAGGACATAGTTTACTGCAAAGCATACGTAATAGACGATTTTGGCTTTCAAAAGGTCAAAGCGCTGGTGGCGGGCGGGGATACCAGACAGGCTTCGGTCTATAAAGGCCTGCAGGCCTTGGGGGAAGAGTGTGACATTGTGGCAATACACGACGGTGCCAGGCCTTTTGTGAAAGAAAAATACATCCGTGAAAGCATAAGGGCGGCAGCGGAGCGGGGGGCCGCCTGTACGGCGGTGCCCGTACAAGACACCATATAGACCGCAGATGAGGGTTTTATAGCCGGGACCCTGGACAGGGACAGGCTTTGGGCGGTACAGACCCCTCAGACCTTTAAGTTTGAGCTGATTATGGAAGCCCACCGGAGAGCTTCCGACGAAGGATTTGCAGGGACTGACGATGCCATCCTGGTGGAGAGGCTGGGGCACAGGATTAAGCTGATACCGGGGGGCTATGAGAACATAAAAATCACTACCCTTGAAGACCTCATACTGGCAGAAGCGCTCATATCGGCAAAACTTGAGCGGTAATGCGGGCGGTTTTTGATTTGCTTCAGGAGGAAACCATGAGCGATAAGCACTTTACACTGTTCTTAATTTCCATTGCCCTTTTTATTATTGGCGTCGGCATATTGAACTTCATAATCAGGAAAAAGCCATAGCCTGAATTTTTCACCTATCCCTAACCGGCTTTATTTCCCATGTCTTTATAACCGTTGCCTGCGGCAAGGGTTTACGTCACGGTGACCACGCTTAAGACCTGTATGCCTTTCCCCCTGCCGAACTCGCTGAGACCTTCCCCCGATGTGGCGGTAATGCCTACACAGTCTTCAGGTATGTCAAGAAGGCTTGCTATTTTGCTTCTCATTTCGGGGATGCGGGGAGTTATTTGGGGTGTCATGCATTCTATGGAAATGGAGACGTGGATGACCTTTTTTTCTCCCAGGTGCTTTAAAGCTTCCTTCAGGTAAAGGCTGCTGTCTTTTATGCCATGTTTCAGGCACATTTCATCGCTTACGCTTCCCAGTATGTTAACGCCGGTAACGCCGGAAATGGCATTGGTCAGGGAATGCAATACCACGTCGGCATCGCTGTTTCCTTTAAGAGGGGCGTGACCCGGGAACTTAACTCCTCCCAGTATCAGTTCCTTTGTGTGGTCCTCGAAATCAAAGCGGTGGCTGTCTTGACCAATGCCTACTCTCATACTCATACCTCCTGCCTTCATCAGCCGGGCTTTTGAGAGTTAAATATACAATACCATATTCGGCCGGGTCGGTTATGAATATTATACTGGTCAGTTCCGCCCAATACAAGCGCATTGACACTTATTACAATGTGTACTATATTAGTGACTGCGGGATTAACTGCAGGCCGGTTTAATTTGGGCGTTTTTTGCTTAATAAAACCCACAGACTGCCCGCTTCCGGAAGAGGGCGCCCTTTAGCGGAAGGCAGCGGGACAAAGCCTTTGACTCCACCCTTAAGACCCGCTTAAAGGTTGGAAGCTGCCGCACCGTTAAGGGAAGGGGAGATGGGTTTTACCTGCCTGGGCGCCAGCGCGGAATTTGTTCCGTCCCCTGAACTGATGGACGGTTTTTTGTTAGCAGAGAGGTGAGAGATTTGGCGGAAGATAAGAAACTGGTGGAAGATATCACTTCAATGGATGAAGATTTTTCCCAGTGGTACACCGACGTGGTGTTAAAGGCCGACCTAGCGGACTACTCCAGTGTAAGGGGTTGTATGATCATAAAGCCTTACGGGTATGCTTTGTGGGAAAACATACAAAAAGAGCTGGATAGAAGGTTTAAGGCCACAGGACATGAAAATGTGTATATGCCTCTTTTTATACCCGAAAGCCTTCTTCAGAAAGAGAAGGACCATGTGGAGGGCTTTGCCCCTGAAGTGGCATGGGTTACCCATGGAGGAGAAGAAAAGCTGACGGAAAGGCTTTGTGTGCGTCCGACTTCCGAAACCCTTTTCTGCCAGCACTTTGCCAGCGTTGTAAAGTCCTACAGGGATTTGCCCAAGCTTTATAACCAGTGGTGTTCCGTTGTAAGGTGGGAAAAGACCACCAGGCCCTTCCTGAGGACCATGGAGTTTTTGTGGCAGGAGGGCCACACGGTGCATGCCACGGCTGAAGAGGCAAAGGAAGAAACCATCCGGATGCTGAATGTCTACGCCGAATTCTGCGAGGATTTTCTCGCCATACCCGTCATTAAGGGGAAGAAAACTGATAAGGAGAAGTTTGCAGGCGCTATAGAGACTTATACCATAGAGAGCATGATGCACGACGGGAAAGCCCTCCAGTCAGGCACTTCCCATAATTTTGGCGATAAATTTGCCAGGGCTTTTAACATACAATACACCGACAGGAACAACCAGCTGAAATACGTGCATGAGACCTCCTGGGGAATGAGCACCAGGATAATAGGGGCCGTTATCATGGTTCACGGGGATAACAACGGGCTGGTACTTCCCCCGAAAGTTGCGCCAACACAGCTTGTCATTATACCCGTATCCCCCCATAAGGAGGGAGTGCCGGAAAAGGCCCGGGAAGTATTTCAAAGGCTGTCCGGCATTGTGAGGGCTAAGATTGACGAGAGTGACAGGATGCCGGGCTGGAAGTTCGCTGAGTATGAAATGAGAGGCGTCCCCCTGAGGTTGGAGATAGGACCCAGGGACCTGGAAAAAGAGCAGGCCGTGCTGGTGAGGAGGGACAACAGGGAAAAAATAATCGTGCCTCTCGCTGAGCTCGAGTCCCGGGTGCCGCAGGTCTTGGAGCAATTGCAGCAAAGCCTCTTTGAAAAAGCGAAAAGGATGATGGATTCAAGGATATACACTGCCGGCAGCATGGAAGAGTTGGAAAGCACTGCCGCAAATCTTCCGGGTTTCATTAAGTCCATGTGGTGCGGCTCAAGGGAGTGCGAGGATCTCATAAAGGACAGGACGGGCATGACTTCCAGGTGCATCCCCTTTGAACAGGAGAAGCTGTCGGACAGGTGCGTATGCTGCGGCAAAGAGGCGAAGCACATGGTATACTGGGGCAAGGCCTATTAGCATTGAGTGAGGCCTTCCAACACACCGGATTCTCTTTTACGCGCCGCTGCCTGCAAACAGGCGCCGCACAGGATAAGGAATATAGCTGAAAAGCGGGGCGAGGCAGCTAAGAAAGCTTGTCCTGTGCCCCGTTTAAAAAGGAAAATAAGTGGAAAGGGCAGGATTGGTGAATAAAAATCCAGCCCTTTATTTTTTGGACAGATTTCCGGATGCCGGCTTCGAATTGTATAAGTGAAAGCCATGAAATTTCACGCTTTCACACTTTTCCTCCGCTTTACTTCGGTGGAAAGACGCAGCAAAAAAAGGACATACAATTAAGAAAAAATGTTAATACTATATAGGCGATGTGTTTTTGCATGCACCAATTGGGCAAGGTATTAATTACTGCTGTTTGGAGGGATTTTATGAAAAAGAGGACAATTTTACCGTTACTGCTGCTTGCACTGGCAATTGTCCTGGTGTCAGGTTTATGGTTCATGAATGAGCAGCGGGTTTCTGCCGCGGTGAAATTTCAGGCCACGGGCCTGGTGGAAGGAGAGGTAATTGCAAATGCGCTCAACATGCGGCAGGGGCCTTCAACCAATTATCCGGTGATAAATGTACTTAGAAAAGGGCAAAGGGTGAAGGTTTTCGGCCAGGTGGACGACTGGTATGCCGTATATGACTACTCCAGGGGGAATGTGGGCGCCGTTCACAGCAAGTATATCAAGGTGCACTGGCCGCAATCAACGCCCAAGCAGCCAACGCCGACGCCTACTCCGACTCCGAAGCCCGAAGAGCCAGCCCCAACTCCGACACCAACGCCGCCTGCTGATACCACACCCGGTGATATCAGCCCGGAAGAACAGAGGCTTCTGGACCTTGTCAACAAAGCCAGGGCGGATGCAGGGGTCGGACCTTTGAAGTTTGACGCGGAATTGATGAAAGTGGCAAGGCTGAAAGCGAAAGACATGGTTGAAAACAACTACTTCTCCCATAATTCGCCCACATACGGTTCACCCTTTGACATGATGAGGCAGTTTGGAATCGAGTTTAAGTCGGCGGGAGAAAACATTGCCGGGAACCAGACGGTGGACGCTGCGTTTAAGGCCTGGATGAATTCGGAAGGGCACAGGAAAAACATACTAAACGGCAAGTTCAACTACACGGGAATCGGGATAGTGGACAGCCCCACCTACGGCAAGATATTTGTGCAAATGTTTATAGGGAGGTAAGCCTTTAAAGGATAAGGCTTGCCCCAAATGGAGCCGGGAGAATTCTTTACGGCAGGCAGCAGGTTAAGCGAAGATACGCGACTTAAGCTTTTGCTGCCTGCCTTTATATTGCCTTTCTCGTCATGGAAGCTCTTTTATAAAAGCAGGTCTTCAAAAGACGGCTTTACCTCGAAAACCTTTCCCTCCAGGTAGCTCAACAGCCCGCCCTCCTTAAAATCAAACACCAGCTTGCAGGCGCACAGGGCCTGGTGTTTTAAACCTATGGCCCGGTTAAAGGCATTGCTCCCGTACTTCCCGTCTCCTGCTATCGGATGGCCTATATGGGCCAGGTGCGCCCGGATCTGGTGGGTGCGCCCCGTTACCGGCTCAACCTCCAGCAGGCTTAAATCCTTCCGGGGGTCAAAGGAGAGAACCCGGTAGCTTGTGGCTATGGGCAGGGACCCTTTAACAGGCTTATCGCTTACAAACACCCGGCTTTTATACTCGTCCTTTAAAAGGTAATGATTGAGATAGCCCCTTTCCGAAGGCATTTGCCCCTTTACCAGGCACTTATACAGTTTCCTTATCTCTTTTTGCTCCATTTTCTCAAGAAGGACTTCAAGGCTTGGCCTGTTTTTTGCAATGATAACGAGGCCTTCGGTGTTTCTGTCCAAACGGTGGCACAGGGAAGGGGAAAAGACGCCGGCGCCGCCGGGCCGGTATTCGCCCTTCTCGGCCAGGTAGTCCCTTACGTAATCAATCAGGGTGTTAACAGGTGTGCTGCGGTCAGGGTGTACCGGCACCCCTTTCCTTTTGTTTACTATCAGGACGTTGTCATCTTCGTATACTATGCTGAAAGCGCCGCTCTCGCTGTAATCTCTCTTTAAGGGAAGGCCGTACAGGATGTTGTCCGGAATATAGACTTCCACAAGATCGCCTTCCTGCACCCGGAAGTCCTCTTTTACCCTCATGCCGTTGACCTTTATGGCCTTTTTCCTGAAGGCCTTGTACATAGCTCCTGCCGGCAGTTTTTCGAAGGCGGCTTTCAGGACTTTGTCAATGCGCCTGTTGTGTTGTGCCTGATTTACACTGAAACTCCTCATGGTCCTCTCCTTGAAGGCCGTGTCTGCCACAGCCCTTTTGTAAAAGTATTATCCTTTATTTAAAAAAAAACTTCAAGGCAAGGCTCCCTGATAATTGGCCCTTAAATTGGGCATCATATTTTCGGGAGATTCTATGTCGTAGTTTTTAGGGGATTGAAAAGGTTCTTTAAAGGGGAGGACAAGGAGAATGCCTGGTTCCGTGCTGCTGCCCGCCTTCTGGGCAACAGTGAGGACTCTTAAATATATGTGGTGGCTGGTGGATATAATCGCCGACGCCCGTTAGTCCACAGGCGGCTGCTTTTGAGCCGGAAGAGAGGGATCCGAAAAGCAGGGCAGCGGCTTTTCCTGTTCCGGGGGAACAACCAGGAGGGCATTTACAGTTGAAGGAGGAGTCCCATGAGAGACCGCAAAAGGGAAAAAGGTAAAAAGGCCGAGCCTTCTGTGGCGCCGGGGATTAATGAGGAGGATCTTGGTGAAGACGCCAGCAGGGAAGACAAAAAAAGGGGAAACTATACAAGGGTTATAAGGGTGTACCTGGATGAACATGACCCCGGCAAGTGATCCCAAGAAGGTTTTGAAAGCGGTCAGTAAACTGCAAGTCAGCAAATTCAGGAGGTGATAAGTTTGGGCAAAAACAGCAGGAAGAAAAAGAAGGAGCCTAAAACCCACAACGACCAGCTGGGGGAGAATGCCTCGGTAGAGTTTGCCGAAAGCTATGATAACAAGGGGCCGAAAGCCTGTAAAAGGGGCAGGAAGTAGCTGGCGGATTTAAGTCATGGAAAGTAAAGAACATGAAAGGTTCCGCAAGATGGGCGGGACCTTTTTCCTTGAAACAAGCGCATTTGCCCATATTTCAGCGCATGGCGGCTTATTCCCACAGGGCATCTTCTTGAGTTTATTGCTGCGGCGAAGCATTTCCGGCTTTTTGTCTCGCTGTGTCATAATTTGTTTTTTTCTGTTGACAGTGAATTTGGGGTATGCTATACTTTATACATCATAACGTTATAATATTTAAGATTATCTTTTGATGGGGGGATGCAGGGAGAAAGTTTCATGATATGTCAATCAAGATCGCAATAGTCAAAGACGTCGCACCGTTTCCCATGATGTAAAAGCTAAGTTAAACCAGGAATGAGACAAAGCGACTATAACAGAAGTCTATATGCAGGTCTTTGTCTATGATTATCAGGGGTCCACATCTCAGGGGAAAGGGAGGGTCATGTGTCTATACGAAAGGAGGGTTGCGGGATTTTATGAAAAAGATTATTGGAGTGGTAGCCTGCCCGGCCGGTATTGCACACACTTACATGGCGGCTGAAATGCTTGAAAAGGTCGGGAAGAAATTGGGTTATGCAGTAAAGATTGAAACCAATGGCGCTTCAGGAGTGGAAAACAGGCTTACTAAAAAAGATATTGAAGAAGCAGATGTTGTTATAGTTGCTGCGGATACTGCTGTCGAAATGGAAAGGTTTCGAGGTAAGCCCATGATAGAGGCATCTGTAGGAGACGCAATAAAGAAGGCTGAAAAAATATTCGCCAGGATACAAAACGGTGAGCTTAAGATTTATGGTTAGGTTGGTGACCGCAGACCGGATATTCCAGCGCATGCAGCAAGACTTTCAGGAGAAATTACTGTACTTCAGGTTAATCTATAAACTTTGGCGGTTTTCGGAAAGATTTTCTATCATATGTGGGGGTGAAAAAATTGAGTAGGAAAATTGGTTTATACAAGCATGTCATGACCGGTGTATCGTATTTTTTACCTGTTGTAGTAGCTGGTGGAATGCTGATTGCATTTGCTTTCCTGTTTGATGCCCCAAACGCAGGTACGGCAACATACGGTTCAACTAATGCGGTATCAGCCTGGCTGCTGAAGATCGGAACAAACGCCTTTTCCTTTATGCTTCCTGTTCTAACTGCTTATCTCGCGTACTCCATTGCCGATAGGGCGGCTTTGGCCCCTGGCTTTGTTGTTGGTCTGCTTGCAAAGGATGGGGGTTCCGGATTTATAGGCGCTCTAGTCGGCGGGATTTTTGCCGGATATATGATACTCTTTTTAAAGAAGGCCACTTCTAAATTCCCAAGGACTTTTGAAGCAACAAAAACACTGATCATCTTTCCCGTGATAGGCGTAATCATTTGCTCACTTTTGATGCTGGTTGTAAATTCAGTATGCGGGCCTATCAATACCGGCTTAACAAGTTGGCTTAACAATATTAGCTCGACAAATAAGATCTTATTGGCAATCATATTAGGCGTTATGATCGTGCTGGACCTGGGAGGACCTATCAATAAAACTGCTTACTTCTTCTCCGTTGCCTCTTTGACGGCTGCGGACGGTTCCGCGGTGGCGTCGCCGATTATGGGGGCTGTTGCTGCGGCAGGTGTGACAATAAGTACGGGATGCGCACTTGCAACTACACTATTCCCCAAGAAGTTCAGCCCTGAACTCAGAGAAGCAGGTAAAGCGGCGTATGTCATGGGTTTAAGTTTTATATGCGAAGGTGCTATCCCATTTGCGATTGCAAAGCCCAAGCAAGTGTATCCCGCTATGATCCTGGGTTCTGTGGTAACATGCGTACTGGCAACTATTTTTAAGATAACCATACCCGCACCAATCGGTGGAGTTTTCACAATCCCCCTTGTGAATAACATTCCTCTGTACCTGCTTTCCATTGTCATTGGGATCCTGGTTTCGGCTTTCACTATAGGATTCCTGATAAAAGAGGATTACAAACCCGAAGAAGAAGAAGATTAATGCACGCGGCTGGCAAAAAGGAAGTCAGGTTCTATTTGTAGTGCTATTATGGTTTTGCGGAGCTTACGCAGAAGAAGGGTCTCTTGTTGAAAACCAATTGTTTTCGGGACTTGAAAAGCAACAGATGAAGAAGGTTTTAATCCAACGGTATAGGGGTTGAAAATACCAGCTTAGGAAACAACAGACAGTATTTGTATTGGCCCAGGTATTAAACTACAGGAACGGGCAGGATTAACGGTACGTAACCTGACAGAATCGGCAAGTCAAAAATTACTTCTATTTGCGTAAGCTCCCATGGTATTATATTACCAGGAAAAGTGACTATATTGTTCTCATTGCGTGAGTTTTGCGATTTGTGAGCGGCGGACAATAATTACCATGTAAGGAGTGGTAGTTTGCTGGACGTAAGTAAAGGTTCAAAACCTCTGTACATGCAGATAAAAGAATACATCAGCAACTTAATAAAAGAAGGTAAATGGAAACCAGGCGAACTTATACCATCGGAAAAAGAGCTTCAGAATATGTTCAATGTCAGCAGGATAACTGTGAGACAGGCCATTAATGAACTGGTCAACGAGGGCGCTTTAGCCAAGAAAAGCGGCGTTGGCACAAGAGTCTTAGACCCGGTTTCCAAGGTGGAGAAATTCAGCACTATTGTCAAGGGCTTTTCCCATGAAATGCAGGAGATTGGGCAGAACCCCCAGACTTTCTACGCCAAGTTATACGTCAATATTAAACCTGACGAAAAACTAAAGGCGATTTTTGGCGAAGAATTAAACAAGGGGAAAAAGCTGTACCGGCTTGACAGGGTGCGAGGCTATGACGGAAAAAAGATCGTCTTTTTCAAGACATTTTTGTGCACGAACATCGATCTGGAGCAAAAGTTTACAAATAAGGATTTTTCTCTATACAAGGTTTTGAGGGAGTCAGGTTTGATTCTGTCCCTGCTGGAAGAGAGAATTACAGCAAGAACCGCAGATAAAAGAATATGCAAACACTTGAACCTCTCTTCCGGCGACACCGTCCTGGTCCGGGAGCGGTTTGCCATTGACCAAAACAATGTGCTTGCCGAATACTCCATAGGTTATTATGTCCCAGAGCTCTATACTTATAAAATCAGGCTTAACCATGACTTTAGCGGCAATATTGTATTGCCATAGGTTAAGCTGAAAAAACGGCAAGGCTGGAGATTTCAATAGCAGCGAAGAAATCTACACACCAGGGTTTGGAGGAAAGCATATGGAACTCATTGATGAAAGTCTGATAGCATTAGACATAGAACTAAACAGTAAAGACGAGGTTATCAAGTATATATGCGATTTGATGGAAGCTAATGGCAGGTTGTTGTCCAGGGATGTTTACGTGCATGACGTTTATGAAAGAGAGAAGATATATTCAACGGCGGTGGGGCTTTCTTTTGCCATACCCCATGCCAAGTCCAGGGGCGTCAAATCTAATTCGTTGGTTTTTATCAGGCTGAAAAACGAAATAGAATGGTCCCAAGATGAAAAAGTGAAGTGCGTTTTTGGCATTGCAGTCCCTTTTGAAAATGCCGGAAATGAACATCTGGATATTCTGGCAATGCTGGCAAGGAAAATAGTGAACGATGAATTCAGGCAGAGCCTGTTCATGTCAAAATCCAAGAGGAATTGCCTGGATCTGATCTACGGCAGTTGACTTATCTTTGTTTTTGAAAGGGTGTTAATATGAGCTTCATGTTTTGGCCAATAGACTATGACGATAATACTGCAATCAATTACCCGCATATTCCCGAAAAGACCAAGGAAAAGTTAGTTTTTGGAACGGTAGAATCGGCTAAGGTGATAGCCAAGTCGGTTGTTCAGTTCATAAATGAAAGAAATAAAGGGTGCGTAATAGCGTTCGACGGTTATGTAAGCGCTCAGTTTGACGTGTTATCCAACCTGTTTCTCCAGGATGTCAGAAAGCAGGGCTATGACGTACTGTGGTATAAAATGGAAGATATGTATTTGCCCACGGAGAGAATAGACGACATGTTAAAGGAGTATCTGCCGAAAGACAGGGAGTGTGACCCTGTTAATCTGTTTGGCAAGGTTTATGACGGTTCCTTTGCCGATTTTATAGACTTTGATAAGGCAAAGGCTTTTAAAAAAGCCGCACGTTCTCTTTCAAGAAACCAGGTCCTCCTTTTGACGGGCTATGGCAGCGCTTTTAATGCTTTTGAGGATCTGCTGGATTTTATAGCTTACATCGACGTTACTCCAAAGCATGCGGCTGTCAGGGCAAGAAGCGGGCGATTAGTCAACATTGGAGACAGGGCACCGCGGCCTTTTTCGGAAATAATGCGAAGAAACTACTATGTAGACTTTGAAATAACTCTTGCGTTAAGAAAACACTTGTTGAAAAACGACTTAATAGACTTCTACATCGTGGGCAACTTCGAAAACGATTTTATACTGATGCCTGGGGAAGCCCTGTCTGATATACTGCTTCGTTTGTCAAAGTACCCCTTCCGCTGTAAACCGGTTTACCTGGAAGGAGTATGGGGTGGAGAGTTTATCCGCAAAGCGCGAAATCTGCCAAAGGATTTTAAAAACATCGCATGGTCGTATGAAATGATTGCTTTTGAGGTAAGCGTGATTGTGGATATTGACGGTAAACTTGTTGAATTCCCGTTCTCAACTTTTCTCCAAAAGTACCCTGTTGAATTGATGGGTGAAAAGTGCGCAAAGCACTTTGGGGGATATTTCCCTATCCGCTTTAATTACGACGATACTTACCACGGGAATGGGAACATGTCCATCCAGGTCCATCCCGATGAGGAGTTTATCATCAGCGAATTTAATGAAAAGGGCAGACAGGATGAGGCATACTATGTAATTGCTACCGGACACGGCGCCAGGACATTTATCGGCTTCCGTGAAGATGCTGACCCCGATGAATTTTTAAGGCTTGTAAAACAGTCTGAAAAGGACAGAAGCACTATTGATTATTTAAAGTACATCAATTATGTTGATTCGGTGCCCGGCTGCCAGGTTATGATACCAAGTGGAACGGTTCACGCTTCCGGGCGAAACCAACTGGTCCTGGAATTGGGTTCTTTGACAACGGGGGCATACACCTTTAAAATGTATGACTATATTCGCCAGGACTTGGATGGGACCCTCCGTCCCATACACAGCCTGTATGCCGAAAAGGTCCTTAAAAAAGACAGGAGGACAAAGTGGGTAAAGGAGAACCTGGTCATTGAGCCAAGGCTGGTGCGTGAAGGTGAAGGCTATCGCGAAAGGATTATTGGGAGCACCGACTTAATATACTTCGAGACAAGACAAATAGAGCTTGAGACCGAGATAGAAATGCACAATAACGGACAGTTTACGGTGCTGACGCTGGTTGATGGCGAAGAAGTCCTGGTCTACGATAAGTACAATCCTCAGCGTTGTTTCAGACAGAAATTCCTGGACATTGTCGTAGTGCCTGCCACAATAAGCGAGTATGTTATTAAAAACCTTGGGTATCAACCTGTGGTTGTTCACAAGACAGCGTTAAAACCTGGGTATGATTCGGTTCCTAATAGACTTAGCGGCATGCCATCGAAGGTAAAGGAGGAGTGTTCAAAAAATGATTAAAAAAGCAGTGGAGACAATGAATTCAAGGGAGCGCGTCCGGCGAACCTTTGCATTTGAAAAAACCGACAGAGTGACAATAGGTTACTTAGCCCATGATGTTGCCCATGAACGCGTTTGCAGACTAATGGGGTTAGATAAAAATGATATGCTGACTTTTTTAAAAGCTCTTGGCGTTGACTATGTGGGAGCAAAACCGCGTTACATTGGAAAGCAGCTTTTTCCTGAGATTCCCAATCGCTATGTAAACCCTGAGATAGGAGCTGTAAAGAAGTTTGTGGAAAATGAATACGGCGGATGCTGGGATTACTGTGACTATCCTTTGTTGAATGCCGACGATGAGGAAATTTATAACTATCCGGCTCCTGATCCCGATGATTACGACTATGAGGAGTTATCCAGGTATATCGACATGGTGCTGGAGATGGGCTTTTCTGTGCATGTAGGAGATACCGGCACTGGTGATATCCTCAATACCAACGGTGTGCTCCTGGGATTTGAAAACTCTTTGGTCAACCTCGCCATGGAGCATGAGCCGACACTCCACATGACTGACAAGCGCTTAAATTCCCAGCTTGGAGTCCTTGAAAGAATTCTTGAGAAGAACAAGGGAAAAATTGATTTCATGTGGTTGGGGGAAGACCTGGGTACCCAGCGCGGCCCGACTATTGGCATGGATATGTATAAAAGGGTACTTGCGCCCAGACACCAGAAATTCATTGACCTGGCAAAAGCATACAATATTCCTACGCAGATACACACATGCGGTTCGTCAAGCTGGGTGTATGAAGAGTTTATTAAAATGGGCATTAAGGGTGTTGACTCGCTTCAACCTGAAGCAGAAAATATGAGCCCCCGGTATTTGGTAGAACATTTTGGCGGGAGATTGAATTTCAGGGGATGCATTTCTACGGCGGGGCCTCTGGCCTTCGGAACCCCTGCAGAGGTGGAGGAAGTCTGCAAGGAAACTTTGGAGATCATGATGGAATGCAGGGGTTATCATTTCGCTCCTACACACCGCATACAAATTAACACGCCGCCGGAAAATATAATTGCATTGTATCAGGCTGCGCACAAGTACGGTTGCTACTAAAAAGCGTGTTTAAAAAGGTTCAGGGTTTT
The DNA here is from genome assembly GCA_029776555.1 of Bacillota bacterium. Taxonomy (GTDB): domain Bacteria; phylum Bacillota; class Clostridia; order Acetivibrionales; family JAKOSZ01; genus JAKOSZ01. The sequence goes on from JAKOSZ010000140.1 coordinate 24,787, forward strand.
ACCCGCGGCTGGAAGTATTTATACGGCTCCCTTTGCCTGATTATGCCTTGAGCCGTTAATGAGCACAGGAAGAGGAGGTATATGCTGAAATGGTGGAGGCCAAAGCGATAATTGTGAATGAGTCAGGGATTCACGCTCGGCCGGCATCGGAATTGGTGGAATATTTAAAGGGGTTTGAGAATGCAAACGTGTCTTTTATAAAGGACGAAAGGGCTGTTAATGC
>JAKOSZ010000141.1 GCA_029776555.1 Bacillota bacterium
AGTCTCCTGCCTGGTTTCCGCAAAGAGACTGGACCCCGATGCGGAGGACAGCCTGGTGGATATGGCAAAGAGCCTCAGCCCGGATACCGGCCGGAAAGGCGTTACTGTCAGGCCGATTGATGACGGGCTGGCGGCGTTTATTGAGGTATCCGGCATAAAAAGATACGGGTTTGTGGGCCTGATTATGCCGGGAGACAAATACCGGCAGGAAAAAGAAGAGTGTGAGGCAAACCTCCTGCTTCTTTCGAAGCTGGCAGCCACTTTCTTTGACAAGATTGAGTCGGAATCCATAAGCAATGAGCTGGCCGTGGCCGACGAACAGGACCGTATTGCCGACGATATTCACGACAGTGTAATACAGAGGCTTTTTGCTTCCTCCTGCTTTGCCCATGACACAATAAACAAGTGGAACGAAATTTCCGAAGACGCCAGGAAAGAGCAGCTTATCCTCATTGCAAAAAACATTCAAAGCTCTCTTAAGGACCTGCGGTCCACCATATATAACCTAAGCAGCAAAAAGCAGCAGGTAGAGCGGTTCAAAGAGAGCGTCCGGGATTACCTGCGGGACATGCAGAGGTTAAGCGGCGTGGATATAAATCTGGACGTAAAGGGGGAGACGGGAAACATTTCCCTGAGCGCCAAAAAGGCGCTGTACAGGATAATAACCGAGTGTACCGGAAACGCTGTCAGGCACGCGAAATGCAGGAACATATGGGTGAGCATGAACGTAAGCGAAGGCAGGACCTTTTTATGCATCCGGGACGACGGCATAGGCCTGGCGGCGGAAAAGGCCGAAAGTGAAGAGAAGGGGCTGGGCTTGAAAAACGTAAAAAACCTGGTCAGGCTTTTTAACGGCACCATAAAGATCAATGCGGCTGATGGTCTCGGTACGGTGATTGAGATTGAATTTATGAATCCGGATATATTCAAAGACCTTGCGGGGAATGGGTAAGCGGCGGTATATGGGCAGAAGAGAGTTTGACGCTCTTATGATTGTTTTTATAATAGTTGTTTCAATGGTGCTGGAATACACGGTTTTAATACCCCTGTTCGGCTCCGTGGTTTGCCTTTATATATTAAGACCCGTATTCTGGGCGGCCCTGTCCTGTTATATCTCGAAAAAACCCAGGGTCAGGTTTAAGGGCAAACTGAAACTGTACAGGTTCATTGTGCTGTGGAGTGCGGTACTGGCCGTAGTGTGCGTTTCGGTCTATTTTGCCGGAGGCTTTCTTGACGGAATCGGGGCCAGTCCTTACGCCAAAAGCCCGGAGGGGATACTGGCCAATGTGATATGCTTCGGCGGTGTCCTGGTTATGGCGGAATGGGTCAGGAACTATGTGGTCAACCGGGTGAAAGAGAAGTACCTGGTACTGTTTGCCGTAATTGCGGCGGCGGTTTTTTCACTGTACAGGCTTAACTTGATGTTACTGGCAAGCATAGACAGCTGGCAGCAGTCTGTGGAGATTGTGAGCGCATATGTCCTGCCCGAGATTATGAACAACATACTGCTGACTTACATGGTGTATATAGGCGGCGCCAATCCTGCCATTGTCTATGCCGCTGTTACCAATTTGCCTGTGTGGCTGGTTCCCGTACTGCCGAACCTGGAGTGGATAACAAAGGCCTTTACTGGAATTATAATACCGGCGGTCTCCATGGTGGTTCTCATGCAGGTGTACAAAAAGGAGTCCAGGGAAATCAAGCTGAGGGAGCAGAAGGCGGAGAAACCTTACGCCTGGGTGACGGTAAGCGTGTTTTCCATCCTGATTATCTGGTTTGCCGTAGGGGTGTTTCCCGTGTTCCCTACCGTAATCCTCACCGGCAGTATGGAGCCGGCCATTCGCCCGGGGGATGTGGCAATCCTCCGCAAGGTTGACAGCAGTGAGTTAAGGGTGGGGGATGTTATACAGTACTGGAGGGGAGACTTGTTTACCGTTCACAGGATAATTCATATCGAACCGACGGGAGAGTTCCAGACCAAGGGGGATAACAACAACGCTCCCGACCCGGGGCTTGTCAAGCCCGAACAGGTGAGAGGGAAACTGGTGGCCGTGGTTCCCAGGGTGGGTTTTTTGAGTTTAAGGTTAAAAAAACTCGGCCGGACTCCAGCAGGGACAGCGGGATTTTGATGTGAGAGGGGTGAGAAGGTGGAATTAAGCAGGGCGAAAAAAGCGGCAGCAATAGCAGTGGAAATAATACTGCTTCTCACTTTTGTTTTACTCGCTGTTTCTGAGCTCATGAGCAAAAAAACGGGAGAAGCTGAAGAAGTATACTACAGCTATAACAGCAGAGGTAGCATTGATTACCGGGTATATTTAAAACCCAACATAATGTTCGGCGAGGAATACCTTGAAAAGGGCAGGTATTATGTTCTTAAGTATATAGACCGCATTGATGTGGAGTTTGAATACGACTATGAGTCGGATACGGCTGCCCGGCTGGAGGCTGAATACAGTGTTGCGGCTTACCTCCAGGGGCTTTACGGCAAGGACAATGAACTGCTGTGGAGTAAGGAAATACCTTTGATAGCGGAGGAAACGAAGACCGTTGAAGGCAGAGAGCTTTCAGTCAGCCATAGCTTGTCCCTTGACCTCAATGACTATTCCCGCACGGCGGAGAGCATAATCCTGGACTCGGAGGTCAACTCGCCGGTTGTCTTAAGGGTGGTTTTCAACGTCAGTACGGCCGCGGCAACAAAAAACGGCATAGTTAGGGATGAAAAAAGCCCCAACCTGATCATTCCAATTGGCAGCAGCGTTTTTAAGATAGAAGGGGAGCCGGTGGTTACGGCTGACAGGTCCTTTTCGGAAACTGTGAAATACCCAATCCCGGTTAACAGGACCAGGGTTATTGTTTTGTTCGGGGCCTCCTCCGTTCTTGGCCTCCTTGCGGTTCTTACGGCCCGTATTAAGGAAGCGCCTTCTCCCGACTCCTTTGATAAAGAGGTTGCCAGGATATTTAAAGAGTATTCGGAGAGACTGGCGGGGCTGGAGCGCACCATATCCTATCACTTCTCCGAAAGCATCCCTGTCAGGTCCATTGAAGACATGGTAAAAATAGCTGATGAGGTAGGACAGCCGATTTTCTATTACAAGGCGGACAGCGGTGAGGAGAGGAAGATAGAGTTCTTTGTGTTTGACAACATGCGCACCTATTACATGGTTATATTCGGCGACATACGGGCATGAATACTACTTTGGTGCTATTGAAAAATAATCTTAATTACTATCAGGAATCGCCGGCCTGTGTGATTAAACAGCGGAAAAGACCTTTATAATTGGATATTGGGGAAATAGATATTTTATTTTTTGAGGAGTTGATAATTAATGAAACGGGCGAAATTTGCCATGCTGGCCGTTGTTGTGGCCCTGATTCTGGTTGGGGCGGGCTACGCAGCCTGGACTCAGGTTTTTACCATAAACAGCACCGTCAGCACAGGGGAGCTGTTTGTACAGGTGGTAAACACTGAAAACAACTATGAAGTATTGGACGCCGAAGGCAATGTTATTTCAGAGGGAGGCCTCAATACCGGGAATGACTACCTGGACCTTAAGGTGAGTTCGGCTTCCACCGGAGAGGGGACGTCCAGGGAAACCCTCACGGAGCTTACCTTCAATCTCTCAAAAATGTATCCCGGCGTCAGGGAAACCAGCAAAATTTCATTTAAAAACCTGGGAACCCTGAAAACAGTGACAACTTATAAAGATGCCGCAGTCAGCCCGGCGGCAGGCAATGCGCTGTGGGAAAACCTTGTGATTAGAGTAAACGGGGCGGCGGTTAATAACGGCAGCAGCGCCGGGGATAAGCTTAATAATTTTGCCGAAGCCGTGCGGTCTGCGATCGGGAACCTGGAACCCAATGAGCTTAAGACCGTAACCATTGAGATTGAACTCCCCTATGAGAGCGAAAATAATACGGAGAACCTCAGCGTGAAATGGACTGTGCCGCTGACATTCACACAGTACAACATACAGGCTGAAGAATGATTCTTATAAAAAAAGAACAGGCTTAAAGGGCACAAGTTTAACGGCTTGTGCCTGTTTTCGTAAACTGGGCGGTGAAAAGCTTGGTCAAGAGGGGAAAATACTTACTGCTGCTGCTGGCGGCGATAGCCCTGATAATAATTGGCGCAAGCTATGCGGCAGCATCAGGACAGGAATTCAGGGATCAGCCGATTACAAACGCCCCCTTTATGGGGCTGGTGCCTGAAAAGTGCAGGGTTATTGAAAAGAGTGAGGGTGTTGATGCCGCTGTCGAATTCAAACGTGACAGGTCCGGGAGCATTATTGACAGAGCCTTTATCAGTCTGGTGGCTGAAAACGTCTACGCGGGAGCGAACATATCCTACAGGATAGTGGTAAAAAACATAAGCAGCATCCCTCTTTCCCTTGGCAATTGCGCCCTTGAGGTAGAAAGCGGCAGTGATTCGCTGGAGGAGCTGATCAGTTTCTCCGGAAGCGTGAAGATATACAATGAAGACAAAAGGCGATATGACCTGGTGGGCTCTTTTGAAGATACCGGGATTAACCAGCTGGCCGACAAATTGACGGGCATTATGAAGTATAGGAAAATAGAC
>JAKOSZ010000142.1 GCA_029776555.1 Bacillota bacterium
CCGGGAAAACACTCAAGAGCCTGTCCCAAACAACCAAAATGATATGAAAGGAATGTTGAGTGGGGATATGAACGTCGGTTCAAAAAAAGAGAGCAGCTTTAGCCCAGGCAGCGAGAATCAGGTGAACATCCCGAAAGAAGCGGCCGCAGCCAATAAAATGGTAAACGTGCAGCCAATACAGTTCCAGAGTTTTGAAGAGAAAGCGATGGAAGGCGAGAAAAAGAACATCGACATGCTGCTGGATATCCAGCTGGAGGTCACTGTGGAACTGGGGAGAACCCAGAAAATGATTAGAGAAATCCTGGAGTTTGGCCCCGGGTCCGTAATCGAGCTTGACAAACTGGCGGGCGAGCCGGTGGACATTTTTGTAAACGGAAAACCGGTTGCAAAAGGAGAGGTAGTAGTAATTGACGAAAGTTTCGGAGTAAGGGTCACCGATATAATCCAGCCTTCAAAGAGACTATGAGTAAGTGCTTTGCGTATATGATACGGCCAAATGCCTTATTTTTAGCTCTGAACTTTTTAATCTGCAATCTTGTTGACAAGGAGAGGGATAAAAATGGGGAAAAGGATTCTAATCGTTGATGACGCCGCTTTTATGAGGATGATGATCAAGGACATCCTGACAAAAAACGGCTACGAAATAGTTGGCGAGGCCGATAACGGCGTGAAGGCGGTGGATGAGTACAAGAGGCTTGCCCCGGATTTGGTAATTATGGACATCATAATGCCTGAAATGAGCGGGATAGACGCCGTAAGGGAAATAAGGAAACTAAACAGCGAAGCCAGGGTGATCATGTGTTCCGCTATGGGGCAGCAGGCCATGGTCATTGAGTCCATACAGGCTGGGGCAAGGGACTTTATCGTAAAACCTTTCCATGCGGACAGGGTGGTAGAAGCGGTGAAAAAGGTGCTCAATTAGGGCCAATGAAAGGTTGATATACCGTGGGGTATTTTTTAGAGGCGATAGGTGTACTGGTCATATTTGCCTCAGTGCTGTTCCTGGCGGTGGTAACCACCAGGCTGATAGTCAAAAAAGCCAGGAGTTTAACCAGCGGCCGATACATAAGTATTGTCGACTCCATCAGCCTGGGGTTCGACAAACAGGTTCACTTAATAAAAGTGGCGGACAAGTATGTTCTGGTGGCCACATCCGGCAAGACTGTAACCTGTCTGGCCTTGCTGGAAATTGACAAGCTTGAAGCGGAGGAAACAGGTGAACAGCCTGCCGGTGAAGGAATAAATTTCAGGGACCTGTTAAACAGGTACCTGTTGTCCCATGTGGGGAAAAGACAGGGCAGCGGGAATGCGGACAAAAGCGAGGGCAAAGCTTCCAGTCCCAAAGCCGGCACTACCTTCGGGAACAACCTGATGAGGTTGAAATCGCTGGTTAAGGGAATGGCAAACAAAAGCGATGGCGGAGATGGCGATACAAATGATGAAGGGGAAGAAAATCCTTAGAACCATTGTGCTTTTCATACTGGTTGTATTGCTTACAGGGCAGGTTGCCAGCTCGGAACCGGCTGTCACCGTAACCAGGGACGGCATTACCCTGGGTTCTTCCGACGACCCGAGAGACGTAGCAGCAAGTATTCAGCTCCTGTTGATTCTTACCGTACTTTCTCTGGCTCCGTCCATCCTGATAATGATGACATCCTTTACAAGGATTATTATAATTCTGTCTTTTTTGAGAAACGCGCTGGGGACCAACCAGGTCCCGCCTAATCAGGTTTTAATAGGCCTTGCCCTGTTTCTCACGCTGTTTATTATGACCCCTGTCATAGGTGAGATTAACCGGGAATCCTACCAGCCGTACATACAGGGGGAAGTTGACCAAAAGACCGCCCTGGACAGGTCTTCAAACATAATAAAAGGCTTCATGTTAAGACAGTTCAGGGACAGCAGCGAAAAGGACCTGGCCTTTTTCATAAAGCTGGCGGGCATTGAAACGCCGGTAAGGCCGGAGGAACTCCCTTTATCGGTAGTGATACCGGCGTTTATAGTCAATGAGATAACAATTGCCTTTAAATTTGGCTTTATAATTTTTATACCGTTTTTAATAATTGACATGGTTGTTTCCAGTACC
>JAKOSZ010000011.1 GCA_029776555.1 Bacillota bacterium
GCTAACCTATTGACATCTTACCGCTGGACTGTTTTATATCAAGCCTTCCTCTATCATTATCTCCAGCGGGTATCTCTCCTGTTGTATCGGCAGCGCTATTTTCTTCCTGAGCCTTGCCGATTCAAATATTGCCATCAGCACCTCAAACCCTTTCAGCGCGTTCTCTCCGTTCAGGGGGTGTGTGCCTCCTTCCAGAATATAGCGCTGGAACTCCTTAAAGACGTAGACCAGCTCATGCATTGTAGCCCCGTGCATATTCTCAGGCCTCTCTCCGGTCTTCTGCTCTGGCATGCCGAAGGAGGACCTGTCGATTTCCACCTCGCGCCATCCGCCCTTTTCGTCAAATATCCTGAGGGGCGGATTTGACATGTCGCCGTTTCTCCAGAGCCTTCCCTTGGTGCCGAACACCTCAATATCCTGGTATGCCCATCCCGGATGGGGCAGCTGCCAGCCTCCAAAGCGCATATCGCCCACCAGGAGCTCGGCGCGGACGCCGTTGGCGAATTCAAACACGGCAAAGGCGCCGCTTTCAATGACATGCCCGTACCTCACACCGGTAAATCCGCCGGGAGAAGGCTTTTCCCTGTGTATCTGGCCCAGCGCCCACTTCACCTCGCTATCGCCGTTTAAGAACCTTATGCTGTCCATGGTATGGGTGGCGTCACTTAACAAATCGCCGGGACAGGCCCCGCGGATAAGGTATATGTCGCCGAGAGCCCCTTCCTCTATAAGCTTTCTCATGGTTCCATACACCGCGCCCATCCTGCGCTGGTGCCCTACCACCAGGGCTATACCCTTTTCCCTGCAGGTGTCCACCATGGCCTTTGCGTCCTTCAAATTGGTAGCCATGGGCTTTTCGCAGTAAATGCCCTTCGCGCCGGCTTCAATGGCCTGGAATGTCATCGGAGCGTGCAAATCCGTCGGCGTCGCTATTACCACCACGTCAGGCTTAATCTCCCTGAGCATGGCGCCATATTCGGTGTAAACCGGCGGAGAGCCAACCATTTCCGCCACTTTTTTGGCCCTCTCCTCATCAATGTCGCACAATGCCTCCAGTTTGAACACACCTGAATTTACCAGGGCCCTGGTAAGAGCTCTGCCCCTGTTTAGTCCGACCACTACGGCTCTTAATGCTTCTTCTCTTTTACTCATGGCATAACCCCCATTAACAAAAAGTTTAAAGATTAGCACCAAGATGCAAAACGTACAGGCAGAAATATTAACTGTTATCTATTTTAGCATATTTTAAAAGCGGAAAGATGTTAAACGCTGTTTTTTTCTGAAGCTTTAACGGGGCGTGGTCTCCTGGGGTTACAAAGCTTGTCATGGCTTCGTTTGACCGGCGGGAATGTCTTCGGCAGTTGTAATGTTTGTCATGATCCCTTTGGTCAGCACCACCGTCTTCAGGAGTTTTAAAGCTTGTCATGGGACCTTTCCGCCGGCAGCACCGTCTTCGGGAAGTTGCAAAGTTTTGCCGATGTCCCTTTTGACCGGCGGCACCGCCTCCAGGAGTTTATAATTTTGAAACGCCCCCCGCTTTTTCCCCGAGAACAGGACAGGGGGAAACCGGGATAAAGGGCCCGAACCCTGGCGTATAAACTTTTTCCGTAGGATAAACGAGGATATTTCAAACCGGGAACAGGGGCCAGTGCTCCTGCCCGGCATATGGCCTTGAAAAAGGCATTGCCATGGTATAAACTAGTTTTAAACTTTTTCCCGGAGGGAGAAATGGATAAGGTTGTTGAAAGGTTTTTAAAGTATGTGCAGTTTGACACCCAGTCGGAAGAGAGCTCCAACAGCTGCCCCAGCACCAAAAAGCAGTATGAGTTTGCCCTGTTTCTCTTAAGCGAGCTGGAAAAGGCCGGGCTTAAAGACGCGGTTATTGATGACAACGGGTACGTGATGGCGTCTTTACCCCTTAATGCGGCCGATGCGCCTGTCATCGGCTTTATCGCCCATATGGACACCAGCCCCGACATGAGCGGAGCCAATGTCAAGCCCAGGCTGATATCCTCCTATGACGGGAGAGACATTGTGCTAAGCCGTGAAAACAACTTCATACTCTCGCCTTCGGTCTTCCCGGAGCTCCTGGCGTATAAGGGCCAGGATATTATCACCACCGACGGCACAACCCTCCTGGGGGCCGATGATAAGGCCGGAATAGCGGAAATTATCACCGCCCTGGAGTACATTTCAACCCACCCCGAAATAAAACACGGCGCCGTTAAGGTGTGTTTCACCCCTGACGAGGAAATAGGGCGGGGAGCCGACCTTTTTGACATCGCAAGGTTTGGCGCCGACTACGCCTACACGGTAGACGGGGGCGAACTGGGCGAGCTCCAGTACGAAAACTTTAACGCCGCCGCGGCGACCATAACAATAAAAGGCCACAGCATACACCCGGGCAGCGGGAAGAACAAGCTCCTGAACTCCATTTTGCTGGGCGGCGAGCTGAACTCCATGCTCCCCCGGTGGGAAACCCCCGCGAATACCGAAGGCTATGAAGGCTTTTACCACCTCCACACCTTCAACGGGACCGTTGAGAAGACCGTTTTGCAATACCTGATTCGTGACCATGACAAGAAGAAGTTCCTGGAAAGGAAAAACAGGCTGGAAAAGATAGTAAACTATCTCAATGACAAATACGGCAAGGGAACCTTCAGCCTGGAGATGAAGGACCAGTACTACAACATGAGAGAAAAGATCGAGCCGGTAATGCACATAGTGGAGATAGCAAAACGGGCCATGGAGCTTTCGGGAGTAACTCCGGTTATAAAACCGGTGCGAGGGGGGACCGATGGAGCCCGGCTTTCCTACAAGGGTCTTCCCACCCCCAACATTTTTACGGGCTGCCACAACCCCCACGGCAAATTTGAGTATATACCCGTAAACTCAATGAAAAAGGCAGTGGAAGTCATTGTAAAGATTGTAGAGTTAAGCGCCCAAAGACACGGAGACTATTCTCCTGCCTGAAGACGCCTGAACACAAGGGAACAACACACGACACAAGGGGACGGTTCTTTTGTGCTCTTGCGAGCACAAAAGAACCGTCCCCTTGTGTCGTCCCATTTTTATTCCGGGTAGATTTCTACAGCAGTTCTCTTCTTAGCTCATCCGGCGACTTGGGCGACAGGTAGGAGAAGGGAATGTCAAACACAGTGCGGGCGCCCACCTGGCCCTCCTTTGCCAGCCTGTATATTGCCCTGGCATAGGCCACAATAACGCTGGCTGTAAACTCGGGGTTGCTTCCCAGTTTAAGGCTGAACTCAACAATCTGCTTCGTACCGGCGCCGGTAGTCCCCGACCTTATTACAAAGCCGCCGTGGGGCATCCCCGAATGGTTTGCCTTAAGCTCTTCCTCGGTTATGAAGTGTACCGTGGTGTCATAGTCGGCAAAGTAGTTGGGCATGTTCCTGATTTCTTCCTCAATCCTCTTTAAATCAGCGCTCTCTTCCGGCACAACATAGCAGACCCGCCGGTGTTTTTCGCCGACGGACAGGTCCGGGTTTTCCCCGGCCCTTACCTTTTCCACGGCCCAGTCTATGGGAACCGTATACTGGATGGCGTTTTTGACGCCCCAAATCCTTCTCACTGCGTCCGAATGGCCCTGGCTGACCCCTTTGCCCCAGAAGGTGTAGTCCTTGCCTTCCGGGAGCACCGCCTGGCCCAGAAGCCGGCTTAAGGAAAACAAACCCGGGTCCCACCCCGTTGATATAAGGCTTAAATTCCCGTTCTTCCCGGCCGTTTCGTCCATCTTCCGGAAATACTCGGGAATCTTCGCATGGGTGTCGAAACTGTCCACGGTGTTAAACATGGCGGCAAAGGCAGGCCCCTGCTCGGGCAGGTCCGTGGCCGAACCTCCGCACAGGATCATAACGTCAATTTTTCCCCTGTACTCCGCTGCCCGGGACACGTGTACAAGCTTTTTCCCGGCCTGTACATGCTCCGGATCGCGCCTCGTAAAAATCGCCGCCAGTTTCATATCGGGGTTTTGGGCCGCGGCCATTTCTCCCCCGCGCCCTAAGTTTCCGTAACCGACTATGCCTATTCTGATCTTTGCTTCCATATGTGTATTCTCCTTAACAAGCTTTAGACTGAATCAAAATCATTCCCTGAAATTACCACTTTTCATAGTGGATCCTGTCTTCCCTGTACCTGTCGGCCGGTTCCTTCTTTTCCCCGGGATAACCTATGGAAATTATCGATAAAGGCATTATACCGTCGGGTATTTTAAGAAGCTCTTTAACTCCCCTGGCTCTCTCCTCCCTGGGGTAAACCCCCAGCCAAACAGCGCCCAAGCCCAGCGCGTGGGCAGCCAGCAGTATGTTTTCGGTAGCCGCCGAACAGTCCTGTATCCAGTAGCCGGGGTACCTCTCGGCGTTTTCAATGCCGCACACCACTATGGCCACCTGGGCCTCCTTTAACATCTGGGCATGGGGGTGTATCTCGGTTATTTTAACCAGCGTCCCCCTGTCCCGTATTACGATAAAGTGCCAGGGCTGCTGATTTCCTGCGGAAGGAGCGCTCATTGCCGCCTTCAGGAGTTCTTTCACAGTCTCATCGGACACCGGGTCCGGGGTGTATTTCCTTATACTCCTCCTGGACAGAATGACATCCATCATTTTCATCTCTCCCTTCCAATCCAAACTTTGTCCCGCTTTCATTATATTGCATTAAAAGGTAATTAATCAATTGCTCGTTGTCGCCGAAAGCCTTCCGGCTGTAAAAATAATTTCGGCTCTAATAGTAAAAAATACACGTTAGATAAAAGAATTTCACATATTAGGAGGAAAGCCATGGATTCAGACAAAGCCCTCTGGAAAGGCGGATTTGAAAAGCCTCCCCAGTCCTACTGGATAGCATCCACTGAGCAGCCGGACTATCCGGCCCTGGAGGAGGACATAACTGCCGATGTGGCCGTAGTGGGAGGCGGAATCGCGGGCATTACCGCTGCCTACCTTCTAAAAAGTGAAGGTCTGAAGGTTGTTCTCATTGAAGCGGACCGGATTTTGAAAGGGACTACGGGACACACCACGGCAAAGCTCACTTCCCAGCACAGCCTGATATACTATAAAATCCGGGACAAGCTGGGGGAGGAAATGGCCAGGCAGTACGCCCAGGCCAACGAAGCGGCCATAGAAATGGTGGAAAGCCTGGTGAAGGAGAAGGGCATAGACTGCGATTTCAAGCGTTGCCCGGCGTATGTGTATACCCAGCAGGACAGCTATGTCTCAAAAATTGAAAGCGAGGTGGCCGCGGCCTCTTCCTTCGGGATTAAGGCCTCTTACCAGGAAAAGATACCTCTGCCCTTTGAAATAAAAGCGGCGGTCCGCTTTGAAAACCAGGCCCGCTTTCATCCCCGCAAATTTCTACTCTCCCTGGCCCAGGACATTCCCGGCGGCGGCAGCCATATTTTCCAGCAAACCCGGGCCCTTGACATAGAAGAAAAAAACGGAAAATGCGTCGTCCATACCGCCAATAACAGGAAAGTTACGGCGTCGAAGGTGGTCGTTGCCACCCACTTTCCTTTCTACGACGGCATGGGGCTTTACTTCGCAAGGATCTTCCCGGATAGGTCCTATGCCCTTGGTATAAAAATTAAGGAGAAGTACCCCGGCGGCATGTATATTACCGCCGAAGACCCGGGGCGCTCTCTCAGGGTCCAGGAAGACGGCGACGGGGAACTGGTTATTGTGGGGGGAGAACACCACAAGACCGGCCAGGGCGGGGATACGACGGTACACTACGAAAACCTGGTGCGCTTTGCCGAAGACACCTTCAGCGTCGTTGACATGCCCTACCGCTGGTCCACCCAGGACTACACCTCCGCCGATGAAGTGCCCTATATAGGTTATCTCACATCCCGTACCCGGAACATTTTCGTGGCTACCGGCTTCAACAAGTGGGGCATGACCAACGGCACGGTCTCGGGCATGCTGATAAGAGACCTCATCATAAAAGGCAAAAGCCCATGGCAGGACGTTTACAACCCCTCGCGCTTCGCCCTGGCGGCTTCAGCCAAAAAGCTTATCCTGGAAAACGTCAATGTGGCCAAAGAGCTGATAGGCGGGAAGCTTACCGCTGTACCCAGTGACGTGGAAATCAAGCCCGGGGAAGCCAGGGTTTTTGACCTGGAGGGTAAAAAGGTTGGGGCCTACAGGGATGAAAAAAGTCAGCTTCATATAGTGGACACCACCTGTACCCACATGGGCTGTGAACTCAAGTGGAACTCGGCAGAAAAATCCTGGGACTGTCCCTGCCACGGTTCAAGGTTTACCTATGAGGGAGAAATTATAGAGGGCCCGGCCTTAAGGCCTATTAAGCCCGAGATGAGGGAAGAGGCTTAAAATCCCGCCGGCCTCCGGGAGACAATCGGATTGAGTTAAGAAGCGCCAAAGGCCTGCCGGCTTTTTACCCTGGCGCTTTTTTTACAGGACCACTTCCCTTCCGCTTTCCGCCGAACGGTACGCCGCGTCAATAATCCCCGCCAGGGCCAGGCCGTCTTCCGGTGGGGCCCAGGTTTCATTTCCCGACTTTAAGCAGTCTACGAAATGCCTGCACTCGTGGACAAACTTCACTGTCCCGCTGATGTCGGGTATTACATTCACCGGCATGTCCAGCTCCTGGCTGAACAGCTTGACCTCGCCGTCTCTGAAGGAGGCTCCCCCTTTTGTGCCCATTATATCTATTGACTTGGTCTCCTTCTCCACGTTGGCAGCCCAGCTGAACTCAAAACTCACCGCCGCTCCGTTGCTGAGTTTTATTACGCCCAGGGCCATGTCCTCAACGTCGTATATGCCTTCCCCCTGGTCCCTGTAACCCGGTCTGATACGGGCGGGGATGTTGCCGAACTTGGAATATGCGGCGGCCAGAACGGAAACAGCCTTAGGGTAGCCCAGGAAATGCATTGCCAGGTCCAGGAAGTGGGTACCCAGATCTATAAGCACCCCTCCGCCGGAAAGTTTTTTATCCGTAAACCACACTCCCCTCCCCGGTATGCCGTTTCTCCGCCTCCACTCACACCTTATATGGTATATCTCTCCAAAATAACCCTCTTCGGCGCACTTTTTCAAGTAGCGAATCTCGGGAAGAAACCTGAAATTCAACGCTATCATGACCTTCCTGCCGGCTTTGTTCTTGGCGTCCACGATTGATCGCGCCTCACTTTCGTTTAAGGCCAGCGGTTTCTCACAGTGTACGTGGATCCCCCTTTCCAGGGCCGCCAGAGTAACCGGCGCGTGCAGGTAGTTGGGAGTGCATATGCTTATAAAATCCGGTTTTTCCGAATCCAGCATTTCAAGGTAATCGGTATACACTTTTTTGATCCCGTATTTTTCAGCCAGCCGCGCAGTCCTTTCGGCAGTGGACCCGCATACCGCGGCAATCTCCACGTCATTGAGCTTTGAATACTCGTTCAGGTGCTTCCTGTCGGCTATTCCCCCTGCTCCCACGCAGGCATATTTCAGCTTTTGAGACATGATTGATACCCCCAGTTCGGCGAAGAAGTAAAATTTGCCGGATAAGTTAATTATACCATTGCCGGGGCATTTTTCTCTCTGGTTTTCGTCCTTTTAAAGAAGGCTTTCAGGGCACTCTATAATCAGGTCAGGCATGGTGCGGAAGGTTTCGGGGATAACAGCTTTTGAATACAGCTACACATATTTCAATAGTTTTGTCCCCTGGTTTCTTCCCCGCTGGAAAGATTTCGCCCCTGTAAAAGTCTATTTCAGTAGATTTGCCCCCTGCTTTCTTCCCTGCTGAAAAGATTTCGTCCCTGCAAAAGTCCTGGCATTTCGCCCAACGGTACAAATGCTCCCTCCCATTTATTGCCTCGTCCTTGATTAATTTAACATAATAATTTAACATAATAACGGCAAACTGCCTTATTGCCCGGCAGTGGTTAACCCGGACCTCTTATGCCGGCAGCAGGAAATAATCCACCGCGGGACAGGACAGTATCCTGCGCTGTCCGTCCGGCAGCTTTTCCACCAATGGGGGCACCTCTTGAATTAACGGGATAGGCCATAACGGAACAAACCTTAACGGCAAGGCATGCGCTTTATTTTTTCTGTGTTAACGCAGGCTTACAATGAATACTTTTAGATTAGTGAGCTTCATCCTGCCAGTCCGGCAGTTATGAAAAACAGCCTGCCGACGCATATGTTTACATAATTTTTATATTGATTTATGGGGGTATTGCCATGGCCTTCCTGCGATTTATACCCGGTTTCCGGACCCAGGGTAAGTTGAAAATGACTTTTGCTGTTTTGTACTATATATCCACTCTGCTTTTGTTATTCATAAGCCGGGGTGTAGGACTGTTCTTTCTGGCCGTACCCTTCTTCGTGTTCTCACTTTTGGACTTGATCCGGTACAATAAAAAGTCCGGTCCTTTTTCACGGAAAGTATTGACATTTGCCCTGGCCCTATTCGTCCTGATAGCGGGCATAGCTAATTTCCCGGATACCGGGCCGTCAAAACCGGGCTCTTCAAAAACCGGCACGGTTTCTTCAAACCAAACCGCTGCAGCTGACCAACCGGGCGAAAAAACCCAACCGACGGCGACAAATGGGGATGAAAATAACAAAGGCCAGGAAGGCGACAAGAAAGAAGCCCCTGATGCTAAGACAGAGCAGCCGCAGGAAAATACCCGGGATGCTGCAAAGCCATCCGGCAGCCTGGAGGTCCACTTTATTGACGTAGGCCAGGCAGACAGCATACTGGTAAGGACTCCCGACAAAAAGACAATGCTTATAGACGCCGGTAATAACGCGGACGGTAACACTGTGGTTTCATATATAAAAAAACTGGGGATCGACAAAGTAGATATCCTGGTGGGTACGCACCCCCACGAGGACCACATCGGCGGCATGGACAGCGTAATCAACAGCTTTGATATCGGCAAAATCTTCATGCCCAAGGTGAGCAATACGACGAAAACCTTCGAGGACGTGCTCAATGCCATAAAGAAAAAGGGGTTAAAAATATCCTCCCCTGTTCCCGGCTCCACATTCGGTTTGGGGGAAGCCGTATTTACCGTATTCGCCCCCAACAGCAGCAGCTATGGGAACTTAAACAACTACTCAATTGTGTTAAAAATGCAATACGGGGACACCTCTTTCCTCTTCGCCGGCGATGCCGAAGTTGTCTCGGAAAGCGAAATGATTGCAAAAGGTTATGACTTAAAGGCGGACGTCCTGAAAATCGGCCACCACGGCGGCAACACGTCAACCACCCAGGCCTTTCTGGACAAGGTCAACCCCAAATACGCGGTCATAATGGTTGGGGCAGGTAACAGCTACGGGCATCCCCATTCTTCAACCATGGGAAAGCTTAAAACAAAAGGAATAAAGGTTTACAGGACTGACGAAAACGGCACCGTAGTGGCGAAAAGCGATGGGAAAAACATCACTTTCAACACTTCTCCCGGCTCTTATGCCGGCGGGGAAGACAGGGGAACAAACAGTCCTGACCCGGCGCCATCGGAGAAAAATACAGAAAATACTGCAACGCCTTCAGCTCCGGGTGATAAAATAGTATACTGGACACAGGGCGGCAAATCCTATCACTATTCAAAAAACTGCTCAACCCTTGCAAGGAGCAAAACAATATTGGGCGGGCCGCTTTCCGAATGTCCGAAATCCGACCCGTGTGATGTATGCACTTACCAGGGCAATTAAGGGGCACAGGTGCTGTAAGTGAATTAAGGATCCGTAGTGAAATATTTACTTAAGAGGAGATAACGATGAAGGTCATAATTGACAGGTTCGAAGGCGAATACGCCGTGGTTGAACTGGAAGACAGGACCATGGTCAACATGCCACGCCGCCTGGTGCCGGAAAACGCCAGGGAAGGCGACGTGCTTAATATTGAAATTGACATGGACTCAACCCGGGAGAGAAAGGAACGAATCAACAGGCTCATGGATGAACTGTGGGAATAAAAGGCACGGGGGCGGTTCTCTTGTCTTAATTGTGAAACCATGCTGACTTTATTATATAATATTTTTATTACCATCTTAATATATTACTTTCAATTAATGACATAAATGTTGGGGGATTAGATAATATATGTCTTTTTGGTCAAGTCCAAAATAGTGTGTAAATTCCTCAGTTATCATTATCATCATGAACACTGCCATCGAAATTATTCAGTTTCGCCAGTCACCCGTCAAGGGTAAAGGCTACGCCTCCGCTTCGCGGACCCTTGACTGGATGCCTGGCTTCACTGTTACTAGCTGACAA
>JAKOSZ010000143.1 GCA_029776555.1 Bacillota bacterium
AACTTCGCCAAGAACTTATGCCTTTCGTGAAAAGGAACAGCCCTGCTCTTATTCCTGGGCAGCCTGATCACCTTTGCTTCGGGAAAGACGTCGAAATAAGCCCCATAACGCCCCCGCTTCCGCTCAACAGCAACCGGCACCCTTTCCAGTAGCAGCCTTTCAAACCTCTCGATATCACCTAGCGGGTCAAGACTCTCTCCGATACGCCGGAAACGTTCCGATACCTTTTCGTAGTAATCCGCGTCACACAGCAACTCCTCTATCTTTTTTACCCAACTGCTAACTTCCATAGGACAGTAAATACCTGCACTGCCCAGGGCTTCCTTGATCCCCGGTGCGGAGTACGCAATCACTGGAATGCCCGATATGGCCGCTTCAACTGCTACCCGCCCATAACTTTCCGCTGAAAATTCATCGGTCCAGCGGTGCTGCTCCCTGTAACCCTGCGAAGGCATCAGCAAAACCCCGGTGCGCTCGTAGACAGAGCGGATATCTGAGGTATATTCAATAAGTTCCACGTTAGGAGGGATCTCATCTGGGATAACCTGATCCCTCTCCCTGCCCTTCACCGCTAGAAACTGCCTCCCCGGTAAAGCCCTGGCTATTTCCCAAAAAAACTCGCCGCCTTTTTTTCGGGACAGGTTTATCTGGGTAAGGCAGTGTCCTCGCCGCTCAACCAAGTATTCTTCTTTAAAAATGGGCGGGTGGATCACGATGGAATCGCCGCCCCACCCTGTCTCTTTCTGAACCCACTTTGTATTGAAAACAACCAGATCCAGATCGCCCTCTTCATAGCCATTTTTATAGGGTTGTCCCACGTTGTGGGCAAAAAATACCGTGTAAATGGGAGGGGCACCGTGTGGGGTATCCCAGCGCTCATACTCTTTGATATGCTGCAGGGGGGGCCTGCGCATGACAAATACCACATCGGCCCAGGCATAGAACGCGCTCACCGGTTCATGCCTGTCCTCCTGGTAAACAGGTATGCCAAAAACCTCTTCTCTTTCCGCTTTTTTGGCAACTATGAGCGCCGCGTGGCCCCGGCATACAAGGCCTCTGAGAACAGCCAGGGTCGAAATGGTGGCACCGCCCATCTTCTTTTCGATCATGCTGGTATGAAAAACGATTCTCATTTAACCATCCAACTCCTTTTAGCCTCAGGCCAGCTTTATTGTACTATAGCCTCTATGGCCTTGTAAACGAACCAAGCGGCTTGCCGGATTGCTATACTTCCGCAAGCTTTTCCGGCAAATTAATGGTAAATGTTGGAGATGGTGTAACAGGTGTCCCGGATAGTGGAATAGGTTAAGACAAAATGATCATCTGTTGAAGATAGTATAGATCCAAATTAAACATGCTATCTTTTTAGGCAGGCTTTTCCCTTTCCCATGCCAGATGCCATCCGAGCTTATCTTTATTTAATTTAAATGTGCCGAAAAATTCTTCCGGATCAGAAGCGTGTGCCGCTAAAATATTATAGGCATCCCTCGCCTCATCATCGTCTACAGGGCGAGGGATATAATCTTGCTTGTGATTATCAGTCACGATCAACCTTTTTCAAGGCCTTAATAATCCTTTTCGGCGGCAAATAAATCACTCTTTCCTGTTACATCTGCTACATAATGAGAAAACCT
>JAKOSZ010000144.1 GCA_029776555.1 Bacillota bacterium
GGTCCCTTCATTTTCCATGTAGGTTATGCAGGTTATGTTGTCATATCCTTCGACCACGTTGTCCAGGTAAATATAGTTGACCTCGGGATATTCCTGTGCCACTTCCTGGATTACATCGTAAAATTCAAAGCCTACCACTACGACAACCTCGGCATTTTCCGATGCCTGAACCAGCTGGTCCTGGTAGAGGGATGGATCGTTTTTGCATTCCAGGACGCTTCCTTCAACGCCCAGCTCCTTCTTGGCCCGCTCAAAGCCCTCGTGAGATGAGTCGTAAAAGGAGCGGTCACCTAATCCCCCTGACAGCACCAGGGCCACTTTCAAGGGCTCTTGTGCTTCCTCCCCAGGCTCTGCCGGCACCTCCTCCTGCTGCTTTTCTGCATCTTGGGTCTTGCCGCAACCGGTCAGGAAAAGACCCCCGATGAGCAGCAACACAAGCAACACAGCAATGGCTTTTTTCATTGGTAATCTCCCCCTTGTTTTATTGATTTTTATTTCCCCATTGTTTTTAAAGGACATCCTCCTCTTGTTTCAGGCCTTCCAAGTCTTTCACAATTATGGATTTATTCTTTATATCGATAATATCCTTTTCTTTCAGTTGTTTCAGAATTCTGTTGATACTCCTCGTCGTGGCCACGATCTGTTCGCTCAACCGCTCCCTGTCAAAGGGTATCTCGATATACTTGTCTCCCAGGTTATCTTCATCTACACTTCGCAAGAGAAAATTGCATATGCGGTATTTGAGGGGATACAGGGTGTCTTCCCCGGCCTTTTTGGACAGCCTGTAAAAACTGTCACACATCGTGTTAATGAGATACAGCAAAAAGTTTTTATCCAGCTCCACCCAGCGCAAAAAATCAGTGCGGGAAATTCTCCAAACCTTTGCCTCCGTTATGGTCTCCACAGAGCAAACGTAAGGTTTCCTGCTAAATACCTCCAGCTCGCCGAAATAGTCACCTTTTCTATAGATGGCCTGGGAGTACTTCTTACCCTCTATTGAAATCCTGTATATGTTGACAAGGCCCTCGGCGATGACGTAAAAAAAATCGTATACCTGGTCCTGATGGCAGATTATGTACTCCTTGGGGTATTCTTTCAATTCAAACTGGTTTAATATTTCGTAAGGGCACTCTTTAAACATTTTATAGTTTACGTTCACAATATCTTTAACGTCCATTGCCTTCACCTCATATGGTAAGATATTTTACCTGTAAATGAAAGGACATATGTCCCCTTTTGCTGAATTATACCATAATTTCTGCAAAAACTTGCCCTTAGAATACACCACAAAACTTTTTAGTCAAGAAAAAAGAGGGAAAAAAGGATCAATGCATATATAAACACCTGACAATATAAATGCAACAGGTAATTCGTAGAGAATAAACGGATTACAAAATCGTGTTACAATAAGACTGTAGGTCTGTTTTTATAAAGTAAAAAAGAGCATGGATAAGCTCGCTTTTAAAGTTAGCTGTCCATGCTCTTTCAATAAATCGGTGCTAGGCACTAACTATTAACTTATTCGGTGACTGGCGCCGTGTATATGTTGCCGAGGGGGCTTGGCTGTCTTTTCAGCTTGCCCTTTTCTACAAGGCTTTCAAGAGCGTCCCTCAAAGTCCTAACTTCATAGTTTAGGCCGGATGTACTGTTTATGTCTTCCACTGCCCGAGCTAAGTTGGCTGCGTATATGGGCAGATGGTCTTTTATCGATTCTAGCAGTTTATCTTCAGTGCTTTCTCGGTGCAGCTGTATCTCGTCCAAGGGATTTTGGGTATGGGGGCTCCTGGTGTGGGGATATCGCACCCTGATCGCCACGGTCCTGCCGAAGAGGGGTGATGACACGAAGGCATCACCGGAGGGCAGGTAAGGCAGCCTGCGTGCTTCCTCCGCCTTTATATCCGTTTCCTCCGTTATCGTGGCGATGTCCGATGCCCTGACGGTCCTGAAGATTATCTTGTTGTTGAGCTGGGCGGTAACCGTCTCATCCAGCAGTGTCGGCCGCTGGGTCGCCAGCACCAAAAACACCCCGTACTTCCGCCCTTCCTGGGCTATTTCGGTGATTATCCCCTTGGTGGCGGCGTCCCGACCCTTGGGAGCGAAGTTGTGGGCCTCATCGGTGGCAATGACAAAGGGCGGGAAGTACTCTCCACCTGCTTCCCCTTTTAGCTCCCCGTCCTTGTAATCCCTGCGCTGCCTGTAGAGATTTGAGACAAGATAGGTGGAGAAGACCTGCAGCAGCCATATGGGCCCTTGGACCACCGCCAGCTTGCCCTGCATCATGGCCTCTTTTACGGGCTTTATGTCATGGCTGAAAAGGCCCGAGTTGTGAAGCCGCCTCAGGCGCCAGGAAATCCCCTGCAATGAGGCCAGGGGGATGTCCTGGTACTTTTCCAGGAGCTCCCTCATTTTGTAGTGCTTGTCTTTTTCCATCGGGTCCATATCTTGCCTTAATGCCTGCTCAATTTTGGCCCTTCCCTTTTCTAATGCTTCTGATAAAAGTTCCAAACGATGGGAAAAGCTCAAGTAAGTATCGCCGTGAAGGTGCAGCCTTTCTACGGCGCTGGCCATGGCTTCGCTAAGGGGCGATACTGCCGATAACAGGGCCAGCAAATCCCTTTTTGACAGGTTTTTAAATTCCACTCCTATGTGCTCGCCAATTTGAAACTTTTTAAAGTCCTGGCTAAAGTCCCGGACTTCCTTGAGATTTTCCTGCCTTTCGGCAAACTCCATCTCGTAGTGGGGGTCCAGCATCAATGCGGGAAAGCGGTGCTTCATGATTTCCTCCATGATTACCCGAAGGCCGAAGGACTTGCCGGAGCCGGACCCCCCAAAGACCCCGATGTGGGGGTACTGCTGAAAGGATCTCAGGTCGAGAAAAAAGGGCACGTTCCTGGTCTTGTAAAGCTGGCCCCTGGAGAACATTTCGCAAAGTCCCTTTAGCTCATCGTCCATGCTGGCAGCCGTTTCCTCGGTGTTTTTTATCTCCCCCAGCAATAGGGCGTCTTCCCGCTTTCCCTTTAACAAAAAGCC
This sequence comes from Bacillota bacterium, assembly GCA_029776555.1. GTDB lineage: Bacteria > Bacillota > Clostridia > Acetivibrionales > JAKOSZ01 > JAKOSZ01. The sequence continues at coordinate 3,031 of JAKOSZ010000144.1, forward strand.
CTTTACCTCATCAAAGGCCGGCAGCCTCGCCCTGCAGCCCGTGACTACAGGGAAGTTGGCTTCCGTCAAGAGCTTGACCTTGGCAATGTTTATCTCATCTTCGCTGATGGAGTATCCCAGGTGCTTCAAAGACTCTATCACATCCGCATCGTGGATGCCGCTGCCGATGGAAAGGGGGATAAAGCGGTTGTAAGAGTTGCTCTCCACCACTTCCCCTA